>JAMWDC010000051.1:7851-10018 GCA_023819025.1 Candidatus Omnitrophota bacterium
CAAAAAATTTTTTGCCGGAACTTATTTACACAATTCAAACAAAACAAGGAGATTCCCAATGGCTTATGTGATCACGGAGAAATGTTTGGGCGAACGGTATGGGACCTGTGCAGCTGTCTGCCCGACAGATGCGATTTATCCCGGTGAGTACAAGGGGGAAGTATTCATGGTCATTGATCCTACCGTTTGCATCAGTTGCGGGGCCTGCATGCCTGAATGTCCGATTGGGGCGATCGTCGAATCCGAAGATCTAAGCCCCGAATGGGCCCGAATTAACGCGGAATTAGCGCCGATGTTTAAAAATAATCCGAAGGTTTCTGAAAGGCCTAAGAACGATCCGCCCCGAAAACCGACCAATAAGTTGGTTCAGTAATACGGGGGATAGACCCCTTTCGGCGTCAACCAGTCATATTGGTAGCTCCTGGATAAGACGGATCTTCAATCAGAGGCCCGAAAGAAATAAGAGATTGCGGCCACTTATGCCTTCTACAAAATCCATAGGACGACGGATCGCGGTCGAAAAGACAGGCATCAAAAATCCGACCGCTAAAGATTCCCTGGAACAGTTTCTCGACGAATGCATCAAACAATTTCTCGCAACCAATGGTTCGGCAAGGGTTGTTGCCGAAGGACTGCGGGTTATCGGTGTCGGATTCCGTCCCTTGATCGATCATATCGGTTTTAGGGCCCTGGACGTTGAAGATCGGGTCCGAGAATTCCTGCGCTTCGGATATACTTATGATGCACAATTAGGTAAGGTCGAGTACGGAGGTGTTTGGGCCAAAGTTTATCGTAAAGCAGGATACCCCGCTATTTTTATCAGCCAGCCTAAGGACAGTAAAACATCCAGCAGGAGTCCGGTTTCGGAATGGGTAAGAATGTTCGGCACAAAGCCGGCGCATCACCTTGCCCTGAGGGTTGAGGAGATAGAAAGCTCTGTTTATTTTCTGGAAAAACAGGGGATTGTCTTTTCCGGAAAAATTATCGGGGACAAGGGCGGGAATCTGCGGCAACGATATACCATGCCGGAGATCAGGAACGGACAGGCATTCACTGTTCTTGAAATTATCGAAAGAAACCGCGGTTACGGCGGATTTTTGGCTTCCCACGAAAACCTTTTGGATCAATCATCCACAGGTTCTTGAGCAAGAACTCATTTTTAAAGAAAGGAATAGTGCGAGAGTCTCTGCCGTTTGACGTCGAAATTTGAAAAAAATTTCGCGATCATTTGCGTTCATGTTTGCGTGCTTTCGCGTGCTTTTTCATGATCATCGGTCTCACAGGAAAGAACGGGGCAGGTAAGGGCGAGGTGGCTAAGTACCTCAAGGATCGCGGATTTCGTTATTTCTCCTTATCCGATGTTTTGCGGGAGGATGCGGTCAAACAAAATCTCCCCGTGACGCGGGAAATCTTGGTTCAGCTTGGCAACAAACTCCGCAGCGAAAATGGACCGGGCATTTTGGCTGAGCGGATCTTTGGGCGCCTTGATCCAGAAAAAAATTATGTGGTGGATTCCTTCCGCCATCCTGCAGAAGTGCAGGTTTTCCGCCGCCGCCGCGATTATATCCTTGCGACGGTCAGGGCACCCGAGCGCTTGCGTTTTGAACGGCTGCGTCAGCGGGGACGGGAAAATGATCCGCGGACCTTTGAGGAATTCCAAGCTTTGGAGTCCCAAGAGGCCAAGAGCGATACGCAAAGTGATCAGCAGTTGGATCTGACGATCGCGGCCGCGGATGTGGTCATCGATAATACCGGTCCGGTTAAAATGCTCCATGAAAAAGTGAAAGAAGTCCTTTTGGAGTATTCCAAGAAAGAGCTGCGGCCGGATTGGGATCAATATTTCATGGGGATCGCGAAAGTGGCTGCACTTCGCTCCAGCTGCATCAAACGCAAGGTGGCGGCCGTGATTGTGAAGGACAAACGGATCATCGCAACGGGGTATAATGGGACCCCCCGCGGTGTGAAGAATTGTAATGAAGGGGGCTGTCCACGCTGTAACAGCATTGATACCTCGGGCAAAGATCTGGATGAATGCCTATGTTCTCATGCCGAAGAGAATGCGATCGTACAATCCGCCTACCACGGCGTGAGCATCAAAGATTCCGTGCTTTACACTACCTATTCTCCCTGTCTTATTTGCACCAAGATGATCATCAACGCTGGCATT
>JAMWDC010000052.1 GCA_023819025.1 Candidatus Omnitrophota bacterium
GATTCACCACCAATCCGAGAAGCGCAATCCAAAACATCGAAACCGTAGCAATCGGGTGGGGATGGAATAGCCGTTCGCAGCTCTGATACAAGATATAGCCTACGACCAAAAGAAGCGTCGCACCATTCAGGAGTGCGGCAAAAACCTCGACTCGATAAAGCCCGAAACTAAATCGGTTCGAAACTTTTTGGACCGCGACATGGATTGCTAAAAAACTTGTCGCCAAGGCAAAGAAATGACTCAACATGTGCCCCGCATCGCTTAAGAGCGCGAGGCTCCCGGAGAGGACGCCTCCGACGGCTTCAATGATCATGACCGTGCCCGTAAGTATCAAAGACCAAACAATGCGCTTGCGGGCGTGGAGCCGATGCAGGTAAGGCAGGTCTTCCAGACCGTGATGGTGATGATGTGCGCTTGTCGGATCAAAAATTTTAGGATGATGGCACGGTTCCATAAGCTAACGCTCGAAACCCACAGAGAACAGCAAAAACACAGGCCTCGGCCCGTTCGGTTGATAGACTCTTTCGATTTTGATAACCCAGAAAAGAGGTTTGAGACTTTTTTTTAAAAAACCAATCTGCAGCTGACGAATTCCAGCGATCCATGCACTCGATGTGAGACGTTAAGACTAAGGATCGTGAAATCAATTTAGAAGGGCTGATGGAAAATGAGATTCGGGATCTCTTGCTCATTGCCGGCATTGTTTTTCTCATTTTTTTCGACGCGTGAAGACCGGATGCCGGTAGCAAAAGAGGATGGGATCGTACTCAACAGAAAACGATGATTTTGACCCTGGGTATGCCATTCGAAAAACTCCAAGTTTCTATGCGTGGTGGCCGCTTTCCTGCGCTCGCGGCAAGAAAAACATTCTTCGCCAGAAACCTCGCCTGACGAGCTATCCACACAGGTGGAGGTCTGAACGGTGAGGGCGGAGACCGGGGGAGCCATTCGATCACTGGCTAATCCGGAAGGCACAAAACACAGTCCCGCAAGTGCAACGATCACAGTCACTGATAGAGTGGCGGCTAAAATCTTGCTGAACATTCCGGAATCTTTCTTAAAACCGAATCCTCGCGCTGAACAACGATTCCAAATTTCGAATTGCGTAATCATATTATATTTCTTCAGCGTCGAAGTCCATGACAAATATCGGAATTTTTATCCGTCCGTTCAACTTTTTGTAACCTTTGATTTTTTAGTCAGTTAGAACGCCCCATTGCCTCTTGCAACCATGGATGCAACGACTTTGCTAATTCCCTGGCCGCCAACCGTTGAGCCTTTTCGTTGGGATGGGGATCCAGCGGATGCACCCACAAATCTTTATCTTTCATGCCTCGGAAAGCCTCAAGTAAATCAACGGTTTCGATTCCTTTCGATTCACAGAAGCGCCGGATTTTCTCATGGATTTGGGTAAATGGATAACGCTCATCGAGGTGATATAACACCGGATAAATGACGATGCCTAATTTAAAACCTTTCTCTTGGGACAAATCTCGCGCCTTGCGGATCGAGTTTTTCATTTTGACCCAGCCCGGGTTCGCCGGTTGATAGCCGTCTCGATAATGTTGAACCATCGCTTGATGCACGATCGGTTTTTCGATATTGCTCAGGATCAGATTGAGAAAACGCGAACGTCTGAGGCTTCTGAATAGCTGCGGTTCAGAAAAAAATCGTACTGTACCTATACGTTCCGTGTCATTCAAAAAGAGAACCATCAACACCATATCCGGATCAAATTGCACTCCATATTTCGTGAGCACATTTACGTAATTGGGCGTATTCGTCATGGCGACCCCGAAATTCAAGACTTCAATATCCTTGAAATCCCTCTTGAGTTCCTGCTCCAGTTGTGCAGGAAGAGTATCCTGGTCCTTCACACCTACCCCGAAGACAAACGAATCACCCAGAACCACAATCCGTGTCGTGCCCGATTCCTTCCTGAAATCCACTTCGGGCCCTCTGAATCCCTTGGAATTAATATGCGCTACGACCTTGTTTCCTTCCTCAAAATAACCCCGCGGATTATCGGGGAAAACAACAACCACCTCCCCGCCGGGCTGATAAACATAAGGCGCCTTAGGATCCTTAACCCTGCTGCCTTGGTGGATCACCTTCTCGAGATTCCCAAGTCCGAAGAATCGGCAGAGCCCCTCCCCGACCCCAAAAGCAATCACGAAACCGAGAATCAAACACCAAAAATGATCCCTCTTCAACGTCCTCCAAAGAACCACAAGACAGATCAGAAATCCGGCGACGAGTGATATCTTGATAATGGAATAGAGCGTATCAATCGGTATCATTTGAATCCCGAATCGCTGCTCTCAGGAACAGATCGAGAAGGAATCTGCTCCTCCATGTTTCCACGTTTTGACGGCCATGCGCGATGACCATTGCAGTCTCTTATTGTTCCTTTATAATAACGACTATACAAAACAATATGGTGAGATGATGCCGATTTATGTTTACGAAGTTGTCCGGTCAGATGGAAAACCTGGACGGCGATTCGAAGTCTTGCAGAAAATTACGGACCCTCCTCTGAAGCGGGATCCCAAAACCGGATATCCCGTCCAACGAATTATCCAGCCTCCCAACCTGCCCGGATTCAAGTACGACCGGGCCGTCAAGCAATTGGCCAAAGAAGACAAAAGAAAACTAGCAAAAAAAGAATCAGCAGAATTCAACACGAAATAGATCCAACTACTTGGAGAATGATTTGTCCCTCACGTCTGCCTGACTAGATCGACAGCACTGACGTTAATTTCAATAAGAACTGATCGATAGCTTTTTTCCTGCCGAAGGTTTCCCGAAAGGGTACAGTTCGCAACTTCCCTCCGACCTTGCCTACCGCAACACCGGAGGTCCCTTTGATCAATTCATCCACGGCAAACGCCCCCAATTCTGTCGCCAGAATCCTGTCCGCAGCCGTCGGAGATCCTCCCCTTTGAACATGTCCGAGGACCACGACGCGGTATTCACACCCGCTGAGCTTCTTCAATCTTTCCGCAACCTGGTAAGCCCCACCTTCCTCATCCCCTTCGGCCACAATAATGATACTGCTTGTCTTTCCCTTCCGACGCGCCAGGGATAAACGCTGGGCAATCTCTTTAATATTTGTTTTTGTCTCGGGGATCAAGACCTCTTCAGCGCCACCGGAGATACTGACATCCAACGCAATAAATCCCGCGTGACGACCCATCACCTCGACCACAAAAAATCTCTCGTGGGCATCCGCGGTATCCCGGATTTTATCGATGGCCTGAAGGGCCGTATTAACCGCCGTATCGTAGCCGATCGTAAAATCCGTTCCGTAGAGATCATTATCAATGGTCCCAGGCATGCCGATAATCTTGCCCAACCAAATTTTTTCAAGCTCATAGGCGCCCCGGTAAGTTCCGTCACCGCCGATGACAATCAAACCGTCCATTCTCATTCGTTCAAGATTTGCTTTCGCCTTTTGACGACCACGGACGGCTTGGAACTCCGGCGATCGAGATGTCTTAAGGATGGTGCCGCCCCGCTGAATGATATTCGACACAGACCGCGGCTTGAGTTCGATAAATTCGTTATCCAGCAGTCCCTGATATCCTCTCAGGATTCCGAAAACTTCCAGACCATGATAGATCGCACATCGGACTACCGCCCGAATCGCCGCATTCATCCCCGGCGCATCACCACCGCTTGTCAACACGGCAATTCTTTTCACGCGATGATCCCGAACCATCAAAGAATCCTCCATAAAATGTTCGGTTCTTATCTCCCTAAGCGTGCCTTGAAAATGTAACATCTAGGAAATACAGTTTTTGCCACAACCTTTTCGGGATAAAAAGTTAAGGGGAATGATTCGGAGTTTTATTGAATCGTCGAACGGGCCATCACGTCTTCCCGATCCTGATCCTCCATCGTCTGACGCAATGCTACAGCCTCACGCTTTGCAGCGTCGCCGGCCAAAGATTGAAGCTTCTCACCCGTCGAATCCTTACCAGTCTTTGCTGTTTCGGCGCACCCAAATACCAATGCAACCCCTAAAATAAGGAAGACCAACCGACTCATGCGGACCTCCTTGCTTTTCACTGTTTATTCTAGCTAAAAATGGACAACTTGTAACAAAAATCTCCGGCTCAAAGAAATTACCTGCTTGTAATTTAGCGTATACTTTCAATGAGTTGTTCCAGTTCCTTCCCTGTTTTCTGAAGGGGGCAGGACAGTTGGGTATCAAAAACCCCACTTTCTCCCTCCACTTTCATAAATCAAGGGGAGGGTAACCAGAGCAACGCACTTTCATTGTGACCCAGCGGTCCAAGCAGGGTGAAGTCCGCCAAAGACCGTTAGCGGATCTTCGCAATGACCGGCGCTAAACGCGTAGAGGGACCTGAGCGATTATTTATCCCCGTTCTGTCCAACGATGGCGAAGATAAAGTCAAGGGTGCTAAATCAAATTTCGTGAAACAAACTTGAGAACATCCGTTTCGGTCACGATCCCTAAAATTTTCTTTTCCGAATCCACAATCGGAATACACCCATATTTGTTCCGCGCCATAATCTCCACGGCCTTGGCGAGCGAATCGTCCGGGCCGAGCGTCATGGGATCCCGGGTCATCACATATTTCAGTATGAAGCCGTTCAGGAAAGTGGTGTCAAAAACATAGCCATCCTCCGTCGGATGAGGCGGCGCGATACGGAAAAGGTCGCGCTGGGTTACCAAACCGACGATTCTTCCCGCATCATCCAAGACGGGCAGGTGGCGGATCCCTTTCATACGGAATTTCTCTTCGACCTTTTTAAAAGAATCCTGGATGTTGACCGTGACGGCGGGAGACGCCATGATTTCCCGGAGCCGAACATTTCTGAACATGATGGATCCTCGAATCAACTTCACTCCGCCATAATGGCGGATCAAGCACGTACAGTCCCGCCTACCAACATGATCAATTATGGAAACGGCACCGCCTGATCCGGCGTTCAATAACTGAGGGGATCGGAAATACCACGACACCTCAGAGGACTTCGCTGATGGCGACGGTCCGGTCAAAAAGACTTCCCAAGTACGAGTTGCCGTTTAAACTCAGATCCGAAACAACGACCTGGTTGATCCTTCGTTTTTCGTCCGAGGTCATCGAAATGCGCTCGGCCCACGTGGAGTGAATGACGTAAAATTTCCCGTTGATCTCGCCAAGATAAATCATCATGTGCATTGGCATTTTTAAAATTGTAAAACCGGGTGTGGCCGAACGCAATGCCGCTATTTTTTCTTCAGAATTTTTAAAAGGCTCATAATGCCCGAGCTGGGTGCCGGCAAAGATCTGCTGGTCCGAGTCCCGCGGCATGTCCACACCCATGCTCAAGAAGACATCATGAGTAAAACCTGAACAATCCCGGCCGTTGTACATCCCTCCCCAGCCGTAGCGGGCTCCCAAAAGTTTGAAGGCCTGTTTGATGACGTTGCGCTGAGTGTACGCTGGAAATTGATTCATTACATCGCTTTTTCGGCTGATATAGGCTTTGAACAAAGCACCCTGACCGTCGGCCTTTCGGGAGGGTATCCAAACTTTATAAGCACTCGTGGTTTGGTCAATCAAAGGAATCACGGTCCCCATGGATGGCCGCTGAAGGATCTGGGTCAAAGCCGGGTCACTGAAGACAGAAACGCTTTCGCCGGTCACAACGAGGAATTTCGGCGACTTGGCGTATTTTTTTATCTCATCACGGGCTGCAAAAAGCGCGATATCTTTGGATTGGACCCAACCCCGTACGTAAGGGGCCTGAATGTAATACCATTGGCCATCCTTGGAGGTGTGAAAAATTCCAACCGGTGTCCAAAGTTTAATGAGAGTAAACTGGAGCTGATCGAATTCAATATCCCCGATTTCTTCAAGCATCTTCATATCGATCGGGAGCGCACGTACGGAAGTTGCCCTTGTCGCAACACCCCACTTCATCTTGATTTTGGCGGGGATATTTCCGGTCTGGATAAGCGGTTTGATCTCGTCATCAAAAATCGTTTTCGGAATGCGTTTGCCTGTAACATCAAATAAAATCCTCCCGCGGATTGTTTTAAATTCCAACTCAATCTGATCCCGGATACTTTTTCCGAACCTGACCAAATCCAGTTTAAAAATGTCCACACACTCCTTGACGATTGAGTGGATATCGTCATTCAACGTCTTAAGCTGCTCGGGTGTCTTAAGAACCCGGTCCGGATTCGGAAGCCGGCTGATCCAATATTCGGCACGCTGCTGTTCCGGCGTGCACCCCGTCAAAAGAAGCGGGCCTTTCGGCAAAGGGGGGAGTTCTTCGGCATAAGCCAAGGATGATCGATCCACGGGACTGAATGCTCCGAGGCCGCGGGCATCATGACGTAAACCGATCATTGGTAATCCGAAAAAAAAGATAGCCGCAAAAAGGATCCATGACTTCATTTTCATAAAACCTCCGAGTTCAAGACTTGAGCGGGATTTTAAGCCGATAAAATCAAATGTCAAGAAGGGTATTCACGAAGCAATCTGTACCGACCATCAACGCTCGAACGTGTGGAATAAAGTATTTTCTCGAGTTTGGTATACTCAAAAAACTAAGTTAACGGTTTTAATCCGCCAATCGAACCTAAAAGGAGGTATTCGATGAAACGTATGTTATCGCTCACCCATGCGTTCTTGCTTATCTTCTCGAGTGTCCCGATGCATATGACCCTTGCCGATGAATATCAGGATACGATATTTGACAAAATGAGTGACTGGGCTTCGACTTGGGGCAAGAAAGGCCTTGAAAAAGACAAGATCTTGGCCCGACGCCGTGCTGACCGAGTTGCCAAACAGGCCGCAAAAGATGCCGAGAAAACGAAGAAAGAGGCAAAAAAACCGGCAAGGATTTACAAAAAAAGTTCGGCTTCTAACACAGCTGAATCCAGAACCAACGAATGCCGCAGAGGATCAAAAATGCGGTACGCTGTTCGCATAATCCTCAGCCGCAAAGAGCAATAGAAGACATTCGGCTCCAAAAAAATTTTTTTGAGATGGGTCATGGAACACTTTTTATCCGAAAAGGATATCAGGCATCAGGATCTTCCCACTCTTGAGGAATTTACCACATCGGCGGTTGATTGCGATAAGAAAAAATGTACGGCCTAGGCCGCATAGGCCAGATTCAGGATTTTCATGATGTCGTGATAGGTTAATTTTTTGATGTTTCCCGTCATTCCGTAATCGAGGGTATGCGATGCAATCTTGGAAAGTTGGGACCGCGGAACTCCCAATTCCTGAAGTGTTGTCGCCCCATTCCAACTTCGTATCTTCGCCCTCATCCGATCGACCCCGACTTGAACCGTATCCGCATCCCACATCTTTTTTGCCCATCGTTTAAAAATCGGCGGATTCACGCTCTGGCAATAAAGGATCCAAGCAGGGAAAATAACCCCTAATCCTGCCCCATGCGCTACCTTGGGCTGAAAGGCACTGACCCCATGTTCGATTCCATGGCTGGCCCAATCGCCGGTCCCCTGTCCCGCCCGACTGATCCCATTTAAGGCCAAGGTAGCGGCCCAGGCAAAGCTGGCCCGGCTTTTATAGTGATCCGGCCTTGTCTTCAGCTTATCCGTCATCTCGACGATCGTCCGGAAAAGGCCTTCATCCACCGCAAGGGTTGTTTCAGCGCGCAGTCCCATAAAATATTGTTCCATGATATGGCTCATGGCATCCAAAGCGCCGTTTACTGTTTCTTTCCACGGAAGCGTAAATTGAACCGAAGGATCAACGATCGATACCCTGGGATAAAGCGCGGGACCGGCAATATTCCATTTCTTTTTTTCATATTCGTTCGTGACCACCGCGAATGGATTCATTTCGGTCCCGGTTGCGGAAAGCGTCAGAACGACATAAAGGGGCAGGGCCCGGGTCAGGGATTCCTTTTCCTCAAAAGCCTCCCACACATCCTCCATATAAAACCCTGCGGCCGCGGCTTTGGACGAATCAATGACACTCCCTCCGCCCACAGCTAAAAGGGCTTCCACTTGGGTCCGTCGCGCCAAACCAATCACTTCCCTGACTTTGGACAGGATGGGGTTTGGCTGAATCCCCCAACATTCGACCCATTCAATCTTGGATCGTTTTAAAGATTTCACCACCTTTTGATAAATTCCGTTTTTCTTAATACTTCCGCCGCCTGCAACGAGCAGGATTTTATTGATGCCCCCCTCCCGGATTTCCTTGCCGATCCGGCGGATCGTATTCCTCCCAAAAATGAGTTTTGTCGGATTATGAAATTCAAAATTTTGCATAATCTGTCCTCCCTCCTAGTCAAACTGGAACAGACGCCTAATGTTCAGCAAAAAGCATATTCAAAAAGATGTCCGCCCCACACTACATATCCCGTGATATGATAATGGGTTAGATCATTTTCGAGGCAATGCGTTTGACCTCTTCGAGCATCTTCGCGCGTTCATCGTTTGAAACCGTAGGAACAGCTCCAAAAAACTTATGCCCAATAACTTTCATCCCGCAGAATCCAAATATCCCTTCTTGAAATATCTGCTCGATACTTTTCCGCATGCCGGACCGGATATAAACGTCTTCCGGAGTCCCGCACGTATTGAAAATAATCATTTTTTTGCTCCCCAAAAGTCCTCGGAGCCCCTTTTCGTCCATGACATAGGCGAAGCCGTGGCTAAAAACCCGGTCAATGTACCCTTTCATCCGGGCCGGCATTCCGGTCCACCAAATCGGAAAAATAAAGGTGATTACATCCGCCCAGCGGATTTGTTCCTGTTCCCGCCGGATGTCTTCTGGAACGTTTCCTTCTTGAAAGGCCGCGAAATCACTTCCCTTTAGAACCGGGTCAAAGTTGAGGTCATAAAGGTCCCGGACGCGGACATCCTGGCCTTTCTGTTTCAGCGCAAGCACGAAAGTCTCTTTGACCGCGTGATTAAAACTTTTGGGGTTCGGATGACAATAAACAATCAGGTGCTTCATAAGAACTCCTCTTTAAATTTAGACGCTTGAGCTTGTCGTGAGAGACAACGAATTTGAATGGAATATTCCCTGTTTAAGATTCCAACCGGGTTTTACGGTTTTGGATGATCCTTGATGGCTCCCAACGATTCCTGGAGCAAAGATTCCGGAAGTGAGTACTCGGATAGTTGCCCGCTAAGGAATTTGTCGTAACCAGACAAATCCATTAGGCCGTGGCCGCTGTAATTAAAAAGAATCACCTTCTCCTTACCCTCTTCGCGGGCCTTCTTGGCTTCGTCGATCACACAAGCAATCGCATGGCTTGTTTCCGGAGCGCAGATCGGTCCTTCGGTTGCCGCCCAAAGCATTGCGGCTTCATAACATTTGATTTGATCATAAGCGCGGGGTTCCAATAGTCCTTCCTTTACCGCATGACTGACAAGCGGTGCCATTCCGTGATAACGCAAGCCCCCGGCATGAATCGGAGGCGGGATAAATCCGTGACCGAGCGTGTACATGGGTAAAAGCGGCGTGGTTCGAGCTGCGTCACCGTAATCATAAGCAAAAGGACCCCGTGTCAATGTCGGACAAGCCGTCGGTTCAACCGGAATAATTCTGATTTTTGTACCGTGAAGTTTTGCTTGGACGAAGGGAAAGGAGATCCCTGCAAAGTTACTGCCTCCGCCGACACATCCGATCACAAAATCGATCCTCTTTTCGCCGGCCTCTTTCAATTGCTGCCTGGCCTCCAAGCCGATGATGGTCTGATGAAGCATCACATGATTGAGCACGCTTCCCAGGGAATAACGGGTCTTTCCCGTTTCATCGGTCACCGCAGACTCGATCGCTTCACTGATCGCAATCCCGAGACTTCCCGGTGTATCCGGCATTTTTCTCAAAATTTCACGCCCGGCATTTGTCTCACCACTCGGACTCGCAACACAGTCCGCACCCCAGATTTTCATCATGATTTTCCGGAGCGGTTTCTGATCAAAACTGATCGGGACCATAAAAACCTTGCAGCGGAGTCCGAACTGCCTGCAG
>JAMWDC010000053.1 GCA_023819025.1 Candidatus Omnitrophota bacterium
GTCGTGGCCCAGAAGAAGTGCGAGATAATTTTTCCCGAGCTGGAGGATTTCGCCCCGGATCTGACGGTCGATTTGATAGGCATTCGGATCCCGCCGGCCCTGACCGTTGAAATGATACTCCATGAGCCCGTGAATATTGTGCGGAAAATTGTGGTCCGCATTCACGGTAAACTTCACAAAATCCTTCTCATCGTCGGCTTCCCGGTAGAGAAATTCGCCGCGAACCGAGGAATCGTCCAAATTCCCCGCGATATCAAATCCCGCCGCATGATCGCGCTTGACCCGGCCGCCTAAGAGCCCAAATTCATAACCGTTAAAATCCCGCGAGATGCGTCCAAGATAACGCTGCGGGTGAAGTTGCCCTCCCGTCGGCGTATACACACCTTGAATCTTGAAATCTTTGATCCTTTTCGAAGTCACATTGATCGCATCCACACCGTCCCGTTCATCGAGTTCAAGCTGCGTGACACTGAAAGGGTTGAACAGATCCGTCGGAGTAAAAAAATGCCCCACGCCCCAGGGAATTTGCTGGCGGCCGATCTCAAGCTCAAACCACTCCGTATGGTAAAGCACAGAGGCGCGGTACAACCTCTGTTCGTAAAAACCGTCTTCGTCTTCCACCAATGTCTCGCCCAGATCCAGAAATTGCCGTTCCTCGGATTGTTTTCTGGCAATCCGAAAATCACCGGAACCGACGAAATTTCCGAAATAGACCTGGTGGTCATAATCGATCTTAGCTTCCACCCGCTGGGTATCCGAAATTTCAAAATTCGCACGCGGTTTCAACCGAACGCGCTCTGTGGTGTTAAAAATATTTTCTCCGCGTTCGGCCCCGGCCAAAGGATTGTCCACAAGCTCCGGAGTCAGACCGGAGGTACGGGTCAAAAAATTGAAGGTCTTCAAGTAACCGAAAAAATTGATCTTCATCCTGCCGCTCTCGGAGGCGGACACAAAGGCCGGAATCAAAAAACCAGCAACGACGATTCCGACTAAAAGCGAAAATATCGCCCGCAAACGAATCCATTTGGGCGATAACGATAAAATCCGACGAGTTGAGGCATGGCGATGGGATGATGCCAAACGAGTTAGCGCGGTGTGAATGAGGGATGACGCGGTTCGCGGTATTTGAGCAAGAGGTGAATGAGGATGAAGCAACGGCCAGCGCGGTGAAAAATCGGAAAATCCATCGCCAAAGGTACCTAATTTTCGTGCCACATGAATCAGCGATTTCTTTTTGACTTCGCCCGTCATCCGTTCACCTAACGAATAGGTTTAATACTGCCTTAAGTCATCGACTAACTGACCATCCTCCAAACGGATTACACGGCTGGCCCGTGCCATTATCATAGGATCATGCGTGGCATAAATAAAGGTAATTTTTTCTTCGCGGTTAAGTTCTTTTAAAAAATCCATCAGCTCGGTACCGGTTTTGTGATCCAGATTTGCGGTCAACTCATCACCCAGCACAATACGCGGCTTATGAATGACGGCCCGAGCCACCGCTGCTCTCTGCTGCTGTCCCCGGCTGAGCTGGGGCGGCCGGCGGGTTACGAGTTTTGCGATCCCGAACCGTTCGCAAATCACCAAGGCCCGTTTCCGGCGTTGGGCCGAAGGGATCCCCTGAAGCCACAGGACGTACTCAATATTTTCCAGAGCGGTCAGGGTCGGAATCAGATTGTAATCCTGGAAGATGAAACCGATTTTCTCCAGGCGATATCGTGTCAGGGCCTGTTGCCCCAGCCGGCTGATCTCTTCACCGTCAAAAAAAACCTTTCCCCGAGTGGGCTGATCCAGACAGCCGATTAAATTAAGAAGCGTGGTCTTCCCGGAACCCGAAGGACCGCACAGGGCTACAAATTCGCCTTCCTGAATCTGAAAAGACACGTCAGTCAAGGCCCGGACCGGCAGGGAAATTTGATCCTTGAAGACTTTGGTTATATTTTCAACGGCGACGATTGGCGCGTCCATAGCCCTTGCTCGATGCTCTATGCTCCATGCTTTTAGTAACTGTGATAAATCGCCTTCACGGGAACCATTCGTCCCGCCTTCCAAGCCGGATAAATCCCGATTAAGGACGTCACGGCGACCAACGTCAAAATGGATTGGATGACATGAATCCCCTTGACCTGTGTATAAGTGACGGTGCTCATGTATGTGGCGGAGAAGGCTTCTTCCACGCCGTAAAAATGGATCCCCACGATCCCAAAATAAAACGTTACTAAATATCCTGCGATCACGCCTAACACCACGCCGAAGCATTCAAGCACCAGGGTCTCCAGCAGAATCAGCCGGATGATTTGAGCAGGGCTTGTTCCGATTGCCATCATGACGCCGAGTTCGCGTGTCCGCTCGAAAACCGACATCACGATCGTATTCATGATCCCGACGCCGATCACGATCGTCACCGTCACAAGGATCGTCCGAATAATGGCCTCGGCCCAGCTTGCCCATTGATTAACGCTGGGAATAATATCATCCCAGGTAAGTATTTCATAAGGGGTCTCGTCCAGGGTTTTTTTCACGGCATTCAAAAAACCGGGGATTGCTGCACGGCTGGTGAGTCGGATCACCAGTTCATGAACTTCCTTTTCGAGTCCGAGTAATTCTTGAGCCGATTGGAGTGTGGTATAAATAGAAAGCTCGTCCAAATCGAGGCTCCCTGTGTGAAGAATTCCCCTCACCCGGTAGGCGTAACCGGCGAGCGTTCCATCTATTGCCTGAGTCATAATCACGACTTTGTCCCCGATATGAACACCGAGTTTTTCAGCGAGCCGGTAGCCGACCAACACTTCCCGGTTCCCGACTGGTGAAAGAAAATGTCCTTCCTTCACCTGCTCACGGATCTCGATCACCAACGGCTCCCGAAGCGGATCCACGCCGATCATCAGAACGCCACGGGAATTCTGGCTGGTACCGATTAGGGCTTCTGCTTTAACACGTTCGGTCAAGGTAACGACATGGGGCTGAGACTGGATCTTTTCGACGATTCCCAGCCGATCTTTCAAAACGAGTTCCGGGGAAAGCGATTGTTCGAAACCAACGGTGTGTATCTGCACATGGCCCGTAAAAAGCCGGACCACATTATCCCTCTGCCGTTCGATGGTGCCATCCGAGAAGCCCCAGAGAAAGATCAAGGCAGCCAGACCGACGGCCACGGCAAGGACAGTGATAAAGGATCGGCGGGGATTACGATTGATATTCAGGATGGCCAGTTTAAGAAGAAACATCGGGGGGCTCGTTCAAAGTCTTTCGGCATAACTGAAAAGGGTATCCGAGGTTACGATCAACCTGTGGCAAAAGAGACATCAGGGATATTTTTCCAAATTTTCCCGCGTGAATATAGAATCCGCTAGGTCCATATCAAAGGCCGCATCCAGAATCGTGACAACGGTCTCGCGATCCGGCTCCTGAATATTTTTCATGGCCCACACCGTAGGGATTCCGTGCGCCCCGAAGGAACGGAAGCCGGAATAATGAATCGTTCGGATATGTTTGAATCCTTCATCGTAAAATTTCCATTCCACAGGGGCGGCGTCGGCCTTCCGAAGCCAGATCTCGAGTTTCCCGTAGCTTACTGGCGCATCTGCGCGGGGGGTCAGTTCTAGATGATAAACGTCCCAACCATCCATCATCTCTTCGCTCATAACCTTTCCGTCATAATCGCGCGGTAAATAACTAAGCTTGACAAAATCGTCATTGGAAAAATCGCTTCCAAGAAAACGGTCCAACATCATGGAAGGAGGTATCAGGATCGTCCGTTCGGCCGTGGGCAGATAATTCCACAGGCGGGCCTTGATCCGCAAAAATCCCTGACCCTCCACTTTAGCCGGCGAAAGCACCCGGGCAAAGGCATAATCGACCCCTTTCATGAGGACCCGCAATTGATAGTGACGTTCCCACCGTTTGGTCTTTACGTCCAGCGTGACCTTCATGTCATGGGACGTCCCCCGAAGGATGTAATCCATTTTCTCCAGCAGCCCCTGGGGTTCGGGAAATTGGGGAGGGATAGCGGGCGGAATACCTTGACGGGGCATCTGAGGTTCCGCGGTTGTCATAGTCTGTCCCTCTGTAACAACCGGTTGGAATGTAACCTGGGGCGGTATCCCCGGCGGCCTGATCGTGTTTGGTTCTTTGACTTCCTTTGAAACAGCTTCTTTTTTCTGTTCCTGCCAGATCTCGGGTTGGGGTTGGCGGCCGCAATGTGAAAAAATAAGCCCAGTAATCAAGAGTCCAGCAGCGAAAAAGCAATAAATTAAACTATCCAACTTTTTCATTGTTCAGCATTATTGTCGCTCGAGCGAGTAACGAGATCAAGCAACTTTTACAATCCCGTAATCCCCTTGCACTAAACCTTCGTCAATTGCTGAAGAAGCCAGCGTTTCAACCGCAACCACGGGCTCTTCATCCCCCATTGAAAATATTTCCGGCTCACCTGCTGGGTCAAAAGATCAATTTGATACACAGTAGGACAATAATGTACCCGGTATTTGCCTAACAGGATCTTCACGGCTTCCGTAGCCGTAATCGCACCCACCAGCATCAAAGCAGGACATACACTGGCTGCGCGTTTGCTGGCCAGGCTGAAGGCTTTGGGGTCCATATACTTCAGACACAAGGGCGATGGGGAAAGTCCGAAGGTGCTTGTTAGGCGTATTTCCTTTTCATCCATCCCCTCCCGGAATCCGAAATAGTCCTCGTATTTCATTCCGTCAGGAGAAAAAACGATCAAGGATGCCCCGAATCCCAAGGGACAGCAGGTCAAGGCAACCAGGTGTTTCTCGTAACTTTTTCGGAATAGCAAAAGTTTTGAATCCTGCTCGAAAAAATCGATGGCGTCGATCACCAGATCCGCGGATTGGAGGAATGTGTCGATATTCTGCCCGTTGATTCCCTGCGGATAACTCTCGACCTGAGCCCCCGGATTGATGGCGAGGATCATCTCGCGGACCACTTCAACCTTGGACCGGCCCAAGGTTTCCACGGTCGCGCCCAGCTGCCGGTTAAAGTTCGTGAGTTCAAAGGTATCGGCATCTGCAATCTTAAATTGGCCGACGCCGAGCCGGACTAGGGCCTGGGCTTGGTATCCGCCTGCGCCGCCGAGGCCGGCAATCGCGACACAGGATGCACGCAACTTTTGCTGCTCGCTTTCAGTCAGCCAGCCGGTGTTGCGTTCGAAGGCTTGCTCATAGTTAAATGAATCGGCGTCCATGAAATCCTTCTTTGATTACCCCAGTCTTATGTTACACCAATTCCCGGGAAATCGACACGAAATATTTGAGTGTTTATGATTAAACCTTCACGTCGCTGTCGGAAAGGAGAAAAGATTCCAGATTGCGCCGTAATGAACGGTAAGCAGGAGAGGGTGCATAACCCAAACGGAAAAGGAAGATAAGGGCATTCTCTTCCTGGAGAACAAACAAAGAGAAAAATTCTTCCTTGAGCCGATTCAATTTTTCCTTTTGGCGCTTCGTAAAATCTCCGATCTGATTCTGTTGTAAATTCATGATAAAAATCGGCAGGGCCTCCATCGGCTGTATGGCAAGTCCCAGATTCGTTGCTTCATGCCAAATCCGCTCCATTAATTCGCCTCCGCGAACATAATCCAACGAGGATTGACTGGGGGCCACGAGCAGTCCCGCGGCTTGAGAGGAAAGCATCTGAAGCGAGGCATAAAAACCGAAAAGCCGGCTCATCCCAAGACGATTAAACAAGTTGAGCCGTTCCCAAGAACGAATCAGATTGAAAAGCAAAGAACCTCCGGGCCCTGATTCCAAAGTTCTGAGATCGAGTCCGTCCTGAGTTTCTTCCGCCTCCTTGGGATTCATCCGCATGAGGGCCATCAGTTCACGATGAAGCCGTGGGATTTCGAACCTTAACTTATCGGCCTCGCCGACGATCCGAACCAGTTTCGAATACTTCGGACTACTTTTCCGGATAAAAGTTAATTCAAATTTTCTTTCAACGTCCGCAAGCTGTTCGAGTCTCGAATAAACCGATTGATCGATCGTCTGCCGATTTTCGTAGAACTTCCGATTGGTCACCCGCCTTTCAACACAGGTCTCATGGGTATGATCTTTGAAAATCACGGGGTCCAATCGAAGACTGGCAACATAAAACGGATCCGGTTTATCCGGGAAATAGGTGACGGCGAGTTGATATCCTTTGCAGCGAGATGCAACCCGAAGATTTTCAATCACCGCCCCGGCGGAAATATAAGGCGCCAGGAGTCCGGTATCGCAAAAATTTTGGACTCGGGCTTGATCCAGAAAGAGATCGACGTAAAAAGTCTGTTGCGGGGCCGTCCGCTGGCGCCGGACCCTAAATTTCCACGGCTGGAGATTATCCGCAGAAGGGGCTAGGATCCCTTTTGCTAAGATGGTTTTTAATTCTTCAGAGGTGATCACATGAACACCTGTATCCGCTTAAATCAGTACGGCGTCCCGCCAGTAAGTTTATAAGGTTATCGTCTATCCGGCAAAGATTCTACTGACATTATTCGTGAAACGGGTAGTCATATTTTCAAGGAAATCGCCTGATTCCTTGAAAATCTGGCATAGGAGACCCGAAACAACGTGCCTCGTTTCCAGACACGACATATTCGAACTGAAGTCATTATTAGTCTAGACTCAATAACTTCCCCACCACCCATAGCTTTATCAAATCATAACCTATGCTAAACTTTAGATTAGATACGAAAGGTACATTTCTTAGCTTATGGGGCATTGATGATGTCCGAAAACATCTTTACGAAAAAGCTACGAGTACTTTTAATCTTACCGCCGCATCATCCCACCTTTATCCGGTTCTTACCAGAATTTGAATCGTATGCATTGCTGATTCTCGGATCCGTCGTTGAGGATCTTGCTGAGGTCAAGATTCTGGATCTCCGCTTCGAGAAAGATTCCGCAGTCGAAAAAATGATGAAAGAGTTTCATCCCGATATTGTAGGAATTCGTTCCCATGTTACCGCGGATATTGATCCTTCACTTGAAGTGGCCCGGCTATGCCGTGAAACGGCACCGAATGCAACCATTATTATGGGCGGGCAGGGATGCGCCCTTCAACCTCACGATTATAACTCTCCCTATCTTGATCTTATCTGCATGGGACAAGGCGACAAAACGTTCCGGGAAGTCGTGGAGGCAAAACTTCAAGGCCGGAGTTTCGACCACATTGCCGGTCTTTGCATTGTAAAAAATGGCGGGCTTCATTTTACGCCGCTACGGAAAGTATCGTCGGGCACGATCTCCTTCCCGCCGCTTAACCGTAATCTCTTGGCAAAATACATTCCCAAATATGATGCCCAGCTTGTCCTCACCACCATGGGCTGCCCTTACCGCTGTAAATTTTGTACCCTTTGGGTCTTCCAGGACGGGGCTTATCTTTTGCGTGATCCCGAAGAGATTGTCCGCGATATCGAATCCTGCGAGCGTCATTGGGTCCACTTTGCCGATGACAATACCTTTCACAACTACAATCATGCCATGCGCATTTATGAACTGATCAAAGCGCGGGGAATTAAAAAACGCCTCACCGCCTATGCCCGCACGGACACGATCGTACAATATCCGGATCTTTTCGAGAAATGGGCCTCGATCGGACTCGAGGAACTTGTCATCGGATTTGAGGCATTCAAAGAAGCCGACCTGAAGTCGATCAACAAACTCAATTCGGCAGATTGCAACCGCAAGGCTCAGGAAATTCTTGCCCGGTGCAAGATCAACGCCCTAGCGCATTTTATCGTGTTCCCCCACTACACCCGCCAGGATTTCAAAGACCTCTGGAATTATATCGACCAACTGAACATCACCGATCCCATCCTGCCCTGCCTCACGCCGATCCCGGGTTCGATCGAATTCCTGGAGGCCAAACGAAACGGTCAGTTATCGTTGTGTGATCCCAATTGGTTCAACTTGGAATTTATGGTCTACAAGACCCAACTGCCCAAATGGCAGTGGTATTTTGAATATTTCATGGTCTGGCTCAAAAGCGTTTCTCCCGTTACTTTTTGGAAACGTCATAAAGCCGTGGGGTGGCCTTTCTCCAAATATCTCGAACGGCTGATTAAACTCCTCTATGCCCTGTCGAAGTGGAGTATCTGCGTCTCCATGCAATTGAGCCGTGAGCGTCAGATCGCCAAAAATAAGCTCCGCCTCAAACCTTATCCCACCTTTGAAAAAGATTATGTGGACCCCATGCTCGAACGGGCGATGAAAAAGATGAACGAACCCGAAAGGCCGGCGGCATGAAGCTTCTGCTTTTAGAACCAAACAATGCACGCGAGGATCCATTTGCCCAATGCTGGTTTACTGCCGACAAAAAACGTTTCACCGCCCCTCTTCTTGCCCTGCCCGTAATTGCGGCTTTGACACCGAACGACTACGAGGTCGAGATCCGGGACGAAAAGATTGAAGCCATCAATTTCAATGAGCCCTGCAACCTGGTTGCCATGTCGTATAAAACCAAGGATGCTCTTCGCACGTATCAGTATGCGGAGGAATTCCGCAAAAGAGGTATCCCCGTCATCCTCGGCGGGATGCATGCGTCTTTATTGCCCGAAGAGGCCGCACAGTATGCAAATGCCGTGGTCGTCGGCGAAGCCGAAGGCATCTGGCCGGAAGTGATCCGCGATTTTGAAACCGGAAGGCTTCGAAAAATTTATCTTGCCCCGAAACTTGTCCCCCTCGAAGCAGCCCCGATTCCCCGTTTTGATCTCTTAAAAAACGGGTGTTACTGTGTTCATTCGATCCAGACATCGCGGGGATGTTTGGTTGGCTGCGAATTTTGTCCGGTTCAGGAAATGTTTCAGGGCAAAACCCGCCACAAACCGGTCGGCCGCGTCCTCGAAGAAATCGAAGCGGTGCAGCGCATTGACCGGAAAAAGGATATTTTTTTTATCGATGAAATGTTTGCGGGTGGCAACCGTTCTTACCAGAAGGAACTTCTCAAAGAACTCCGCCGCCACCGGATCAATTTTTATTGTATTTCAGATTTTAAAGTTATGGATCCCCGGTACATCTGGGATCTGGCCCGGAGCGGCTGTAAAAAAATCAGCATTAACATGCCCGGCACCTGCCTGCCTCAGGAACTCAAGGCGGTCAGGGCGATTCAAAAACTAGGGATCGACGTGTGGGGTTATTTCATGCTCGGATTTTCCTTCCACGACGTCTCGGTTTTCGACAAGATCGAGGAATTTGTCGCAAAGAGCGGGATGAAAAATGTCACGTTGACCGTGATGACGCCCTTTGCCAACACCCTGATGGCCAGAAAGATTTCAGAGCGAAATGGGATCCTCACCACCGATTGGAATTTATACGACCAGTGTCATGTCGTCTTTCAGCCGGAACGAATGAGCGTCGAAGATCTCAAGTCCGGTTTCCTCGGACTCTGGAAGGATCTCGAAGATTTTTTGCGGATTCGGGACTCACAAATGAAGGACGACCGCCGCGAGCGGAGCATGAGAAGGATGGCGGGCGTCGTTTCCCTCGGGATAGAAAAGGCCTTCGATCTTCTCACCGGGAAGAAGGACCAGCCCGTGGATCTTGAGGCAATCATCGGCAAGAAAAAGGCCGAGGTATCCGTCACCATAGATAATGTTATGGAACGGAAACGGAAGGTTGCATGACCGCTTTTTAGGTTCGCAAAGGTAAGCATCCTTAAATAATGATGAAAAGGACCGACGTGAAATGGAAAAAGAACCGGATTTAAATAATGAGACCGAGTTTCGCAATTCTTTTTTGAACCGGTCCCTGCCTTTTCTGACGCCTGAAGGCGCCGACATCCTGAAGGGAAAAGCCATCGCCATCGCCGGCTGTGGAGGCGTGGGTGGGATTATGGCGGTTACCTTTGCCCGTTTGGGGATCGGGAATTTTCACCTGGCCGACCC
>JAMWDC010000054.1 GCA_023819025.1 Candidatus Omnitrophota bacterium
GGGTCTCCACCCAATTCGCCGAGATATTGGACCACAGTGTAGCTAAACGAGTCGTAATTATCGAGCACAAGCAGCATTAAAATGTCTCCCGATCCTGAACGGCGCGCATCAAGGCCGAAGCCTTGTTGACGGTTTCTTGGTATTCCCGGTTCGGATTCGAATCTTTGACGATCCCCGCTCCCGCTTGAATATAGATTTTGCGGCCGGCAACCACCAACGTCCGAATCGTAATGCACATGTCCATATCGTGGTTGAAGGAAAAATATCCTACGCATCCTGCATAGGGGCCTCTCGTTTCAGGTTCGAGTTCATCGATAATTTGCATGGCTCGAATTTTCGGAGCACCGGTCACGGTGCCGGCTGGGAAAGTCGCTTTAAGGAGATCAAAGGCGGTTTTCCCAGGTCGAAGCCTCCCCACCACATCGCTGACGAGGTGCATCACATGGGAATAACGTTCCACACGGGCGAAATTTTTGACGCGGACCGAATCAAATTCTGAAACTCGTCCCAAGTCATTGCGTCCCAGATCCACAAGCATCAAATGTTCGGCCATTTCCTTTGACGATCTCTTCAGGCTGTCTTCGTAAGCCGAATCCTCGACAAGGCTGTCGCCTCTCGGCCGCGTTCCGGCGATCGGCCGAACCTCCGCGAGTCGACCTGTTTTTTTAACCAGCAGTTCTGGAGACGATCCGATGAGACGGAGTTGCTTAGCGCGAAAGTAAAACATATAAGGCGAAGGATTGATTGAGCGGAGGGCCCGGTAGATTTGGAAATCTTCGCGCACCTCGGGCAATGTAAAGCGTTGGGAAAGGACAACCTGAATGCAATCACCGGCGCGGATATACTGTTGAATCTTTTTGACTTTTGCTTGAAAATCCTGCCGGCTCATATTGGATTTCACCTTAAGCGGTGATTTTATCCCTCGAGGGGTTCTTACATATTGCAAGGGACGGCGAAGGGATCGCTCGTATCGTGTGATTTTTTTTATCGCGCGATGGTAGAGCGATTCGAGGCTTCCCTTTCGATCAATCTTGACCAATGCGACAATACTCAGGGTTTTGCGGTAATGGTCAAAGATTAACAAATCTTGGGTCAGGAAAAAGATTCCTTTTGGGATGTCCGGCCCCTGCTTTGCACGGAGCTTTACGCTTTCGAAATCCTGGACATTTTCATAACCAAGATAGCCCACAAAACCACCGCAGAAACTGGGCAGGGATCCGGGATTGGCAAGTTTAAATTCGCTTAAATGTTTCTCGATGCAATCGACGAGATGCACCCCCTGCTTTGAAAGGGTCGTCCGGTGACGAGTTTTTATATGAACCTTGTCATTTGCCGTGGTGTAGATTGCCTCCGGCTCGAGACCAATAAATGAATATCTTCCGATGCGTTCTTCCTGTTCCGCAGATTCGAGAAGAAAGGCATAAGGCGTACGCTGAGCCAGCTTCAGAAAACTTGAAACAGGCGTTTCTAAATCTGCGGGTATACTCTTCATGATCGCGATCAGATTGCCTTTTTTAACCAGTTTTCGAAATGTTTCAAAGTTCGGTTGAATCATGGGTTGTAAACTTGGGTTGGATCGAACACTTTATCTTGAGTAATCCTGCTGATATTACCATCCGCATTGAGCTCATGAACAAAGCAAGAACGGTACCCAAGATGACAAGCCCCTCCTTTCTGCCGAACCTTAATCAGGAGTGTATCCCGGTCGCAATCCGTGAGTACTTGGATAACTTCTTGTGTATGCCCGGATATTTCACCCTTGACCCAGTATTGGTTACGGGAACGCGAATAGAAAACCGTATGCTTTTCTTTGAGTGTTCGCTCAACGGAAGTCTGATTCATATATGCCATCATCAACACCTCTCCTGAATCAACATCTTGAATAATAGCTGGGATAAGCCCATGGGTGTCATATTTAAAGGGAAACATTTCAGTTCATAACTCCTTTTCATATTTATTGTTAAGTGAATTTTTTTTGACCATAGGTTAATATCAAAGACAAAGGCATGACTCGTTTAGCCGATAACGAATCTTAATTATCATCGCTGAATGATGTGAGTATGCCACAATCCTTCTGTGTGTCAAGTAGTTACACAGAATTTATAGAAATCGATTTCCACTCATACTGCGATACCTCGAAAATCGCATTAAACGCGGACGGGGATTCCCCTACGGAGAAGGTAATTCTTAAGTTCTGCGATCCGGAATTCTCCGAAATGAAAGACCGAGGCAGCAAGGCAAGCATCGGCGTGGCCATGCACAAAACCGTCATAGAAATGCTCAAGAGCGCCCGCACCTCCGGAGGCAATGACCGGAATGCGGACAGAGTCCGAAACCCGTTTCAATAAGTCAAGATCATAACCGTCTTTTGTCCCGTCCCGGTCAATGCTTGTAAGCAAGATTTCACCCGCACCGAGTTTTTCGGCCCGTTTCGCCCAATGGATTGCCTCCAATGGGGTAGGCTTTTGCCCTCCATGACTATAGACGCGCCAAGTATTCGAATCCTCCTTCTTCGCGTCGATCGCAAGGACAATACA
Source organism: Candidatus Omnitrophota bacterium (assembly GCA_023819025.1). Lineage (GTDB taxonomy): Bacteria > Omnitrophota > Omnitrophia > Omnitrophales > Aquincolibacteriaceae > JAMWDC01. The sequence continues at coordinate 2,538 of JAMWDC010000054.1, forward strand.
TTGGGTTCCGAAACGGCGGCTCGCACTTGCGATCAAAGATTCATCTTGAATCGCACCGGTATTCATTGAGACTTTATCGCAGCCCGCCTTAAGAAGTTCACGGATATCCTCAAGACTTCGGATGCCTCCGCCCACAGTAAAGGGGATATAAATCGATTCGGCGACTTGTTCCACAACGTGGATTAATATCGGTCGGTTTTCATTCGAGGCGCTGATGTCAAGAAAAATCAGTTCGTCGGCCATTGCGGCATCATAAGCCTGTGCACAAGCAACAGGATCGCCTGCATCCATGAGGTTGACAAATTTTACACCTTTGACGACCCGTCCGTTCTGGACGTCCAAACAAGGGATGATGCGTTTCGTGAGCATGGTTTGGGGCATCAGAAAATCTTGCCGCTCTCTTTGTTTATCACATTTTTCAGCACTGAAATCATTGCGAACCCAAAGGCCTGGAGATGGAAAATAATGGATAAGATAAAACTGACGACGCCTGTCACGAGAAGGGCGATATCCGTGAACGTGATGGGTGGTTTTTTATCTAAGTACCATAACGTCACCACGATGGCGAAAGGGATGAAAAACAAGATCCATCCTAACAGAGAGTACTTGAGGTAAGCTTTTTTAATATCATGCCAAATCACTCCTCCCATTTCTTTGGTTTGTGCCACCAGTGGTTTTAAAAACCAGCCACGGATAATCAATCCGGCCATGAGGTAGATAATACCCACCAAGGACCATGACCAGCTTCGCCCTTGAAGGATAAAGTTCCAATAGGGTTCAAGTTCGTTGAGCATGATACCGATCCTAGCCTCCATGTTTAAGTGACCAGTTTCAAAGCTTCGGCCAAAGAAAAAACCTCGTTATACAATGCGGTTCCTACAATGACCCCTTCAAAATTATCTCTGTGGATCGTTGTACACATTTCGATATCCTTGAGTCGGCTGATCCCACCCGAAAGGATCACCGATGCCTTGGACCTGTCCAGAACCTGGTTCAGTTCCGTGAGGTTAGGTCCAGCCAGCATGCCGTCTTTTTTGATGTCCGTATAGATCAGGGTCCGGAGAGGGTAATGATTGAGAATCTTGAGCCAAGCCTTGAAACCCAGACGGCTTGTCTGGAGCCAGCCTTCGGTTTGGATAACACCGGATTTGATATCTAAACTCACAGCGATTTTATTGCCGAAACGATCCAGGACGTGCTTGAGAAATATTTCGTCCAAAGCCTTTGTACCGATCACAGCACGGTCGATGCCCACCTCGAAGACCTGTTGGATACTTTCAACGTTCCTCAAGCCACCGCCAAACTGGATACGGCATGATACCGATTTGCGGATCGAACGTAGTGATTTGAGATTTTGCAGGTGACCGGTTTTTGCGCCTTCCAGATCGACGACGTGGATCCATCGGGCTCCTTGAGATTCCCAACCTCGGGCCGTCGAAACTGGATCGTCCGAATAGATCGTTTTTCGGCTAAATTCACCCTGGGTCAATCGGACGACCTTGCCTTGATAGAGATCAATCGCAGGGTAGATTTGCACGAATCACCACTGTAAAAAATTTTTCAGAATTGCTAATCCCATGGATTGACTTTTTTCGGGATGGAATTGGGTTGCAAACAAATTATCCATGGCCACGATTGCTGCAAATACCTCTGCGCCATATGTCGAGGTACCGGCAATCATGGCATCGTCCTGAGGCTGTGCGTAATAAGAATGAACGAAATAAAAAAAACTTTCATCAGGGATCCCGCGAAGGAGTTCGTGTTTTTGCTTGATGCAGACCTGATTCCATCCTATATGCGGAATTTTGATTCCAGGCGATTTAAATTTTCGAACCCGGCCTGGCAGGCATCCTAATCCGATCGTATCGGGGGATTCATCGCTCCTGGGAAAAAGCAGTTGGAGGCCGAGACAAATTCCGAGAAAGGGTCTGTGGCTGTCCAGATAAGCCTTAATCGAATCGAAGAGACGGAGATTCCTTAATTCCCCTACGGCATCTCCGTAAGCGCCGACACCGGGCAAAACTAGTTTATCGGCTTTGTCGATATCCTCAGCCTTGGAACTGACTTTTACTTTACCGCCTAAGTGCTCCAAGGCCTTCGAGACACTTCGAAGATTCCCCATACCATAATCAATAACAACGATCATTTACGGTTCTCGATGGTGTATGTTTGCTAAGTTTTCAGCTACAGGCTTCCCTTCGTAGACGGGATGCCGCGTACTCGGGGATCGATTCGGGTGGCCATATCCATGGCCCGGGATACCGCTTTAAACATGGCTTCGATGACGTGGTGCGAATCCTGTCCCGCCAGGATCTCGATATGCATGTTGATTCCCGCGTGTTGACTAAATGCTTTCATGAATTCGCTGGCGTCATGAAAGGAGTAATCCCTGGGATTTGCGAATCGCACGCCTTTCGCCCGAGTGATTGCAAGAGACGGCCGTCCAGAAAGGTCCAAAGATACGCGCACGAGGGCTTCATCCATCGGCAGACTGCAAAAGCCGTACCGCTGGATCCCACGTTTATCGGCAAGGGCCTTTGCGAAGGCTTGTCCGAACACGATGCCAATATCTTCATTGGTATGGTGAATGTCAACATCCAGATCCCCCGTGGCTTTGAGTGTGATGTCAAAAAGTCCATGCTTAGAGAATAGGGTCAGCATGTGGTCAAGAAACGGAATCCCGGAACGGATACAGGATTTGCCCCCGCCGTCCACGTTTAAATTCAAAAGGATATTTGTTTCGGAAGTTTTGCGCTGGATCCGTGTTTTTCTGGATTTTTGTTTCATTTGCATCGCTCGCCTGTCTTGTTTATTCTAAAAAATTTCTTAGGGTGACTTTCGAGATTCCTCCGCATGGCTGGAATCTTCACGATTCTCTACAAATCGGGCTTCCATGGAAATTCGGTGGAGGACCAGACCTTCCATTTCCGTAAGTTTTTGGATATGTTCCCGGGATTTTTTGAGGTTCTCCCGGGTATAGGAGATGATTTGAGAACTCTTCATGAAACTTGAAGCACTCAGAGGCGAAAAATACCGGGCAGTCCCACCGGTCGGCAAAACGTGGCTCGGCCCCGCGATGTAATCCCCCACAACTGCTGGAGAATAAGGTCCCATAAAAATCGCACCGGCATGTTGGATATTTTTTACGATCTTTTCAGGAGTCTCGGTCAAAATTTCGAGATGCTCGGGTGCGATTTCGTTGACCGCCTCGCATGCCTCCTGGAGCGATTTAACTTGGATGATAAAACCGTTATCGACTCTTTTCCGGATGGACTCAACTAATTTTTTTGAATCGGTCACAAGGTATGCGAGACCCCCGAAATGCTCGGCTTGAGCCAACAGGTCGCACGTGATGTAATCGGGGTTTGCTGACGAGTCTGCAATAATCGCAACTTCACTGGGACCCGCAACCATGTCGATATCCACAAAACCGTAAACTTGTCGTTTAGCCTCGGTTACATATTGATTGCCCGGACCGACGATTTTATCGACCTTTCGAATGGTTCGTGTCCCGAACGCCAACGCACCGATAGCCTGTGCGCCGCCAACCCGGTAAATTTCGTTGATACCCAACAAGTTGGCAACCACAAGGATGTGCGGGTTGATCTCGCCGGTATCCCGAGCCGGCGGCGTCGCGATGGCAATTTCTTTTACACCGGCCACTTTCGCCGGGATGACAGTCATATAGACGGTTGAAACAAGCGGTGCCGTACCGCCAGGTATATAAATGCCCACCCGTTCCAGGGGTGTGTATTTTTTGGCCAAATAAACGCCGTCTCCGGTTCGTATCTCGAATGACTCTTTGAGCTCTTTCTTGTAATAGTCGGTCACATTTTCGGTGATCATGCGGAGGAGGGGTACAAAAGAGACTTGGATTTTTTCGTAGGCGCGATTAATGTCCCCTTGTGCTACAGTAATGCGTTTGAGCGGTAAATCAATCCCATCGAACTCTCGGGTAAAACGCCGGATTGCAACATCGCCTCGCATCCTGACTTCGGCTAAAATACGATTCACTTTTTTAAAAATGGTACGATCAAAGACATGACTATAATCACGCCGGAGTTTTTTGGGGAGTTGTTTGTCCCAATTTAAGACCTGCATTCGATTTCCTTTTTTTGAGCCTCGAAATAACCGGGGCAAGGACTGTTGATTCTAAATCCCGGTTTCTTTCAGGTAGGCTGTGATTTCCTGTTTGATTTTATCCCGAACATCGTGGAGCTGTCCCCGATTCGGTCCCCCACCCTGCACCATGTCCTTACGGCCCCCGCCACTCGTGCCTAGAAACGGCGATAATTTTACCATTAAATTGCGCAGATCGATCTTAGTCGTTTGGAGGTCCTGACTCATTCCCATGACAAATTGAATCTTATCATCCGTTTCAGATCCTACGAGATAGATTGTTTTCTGAGCCTTCGATTTTAGGATGTCGGATAAACGGCGCAAGGCTTCAATACCGAGATCCTTTTGACTGTGAATGATCAGTCCGAGATCGCCAATCAGTGGCTGGCGTTCGGAAAGTACTTGTTCGACATCGGCAGTAACCATCAAGCCGCCGCTTTGTCCTTTTTCCAGCTTTCGGCAAATATCCTGCAATTTTATGATCCGAGCTTCGAGGTCTCTTGGTGAAGTTTTTAAAGTTTGAGCCATCCTTGCGACCATGTCCCGAAGGGATCGGGCATAGAGAATTGCACCATCGCCCGTCACGGCCTCGATACGGCGAGTTCCGCTTCCGATAGAAAAGTCGCTTTCAATCAGGAAAAGTCCGATTTGTCCCGTATAGTCACAGTGGGTGCCTCCGCAGCATTCTTTACTATGGCCGGGTACGGATACAATTCGGACATGACTCCCATATTTTTCACCAAAAAATGCAAGAGCCCCCTCTTTCTTGGCCTCTTGGTACGTTTTCTCCTCTATCACGACAGCACTGTTTTTTAAAATTTGATCGTTGACATCGTCTTCGATTTTTTGAAGAACCCCCGGCGTCAAGGCATCCGGATAGGAGTAATCAAATCGCAATTTCTCCGGACTTACCAAAGATCCCATTTGACGGACTTGCGGTCCCAAAAATTTCCTCAAGGAGGCGTGAAGCAAGTGCGTTGCCGTATGATTACGCATGATGCGTTCCCGGCGTTTCAGGTCCACGGTGGCTTTGACCTCATCACTTGTCCGTATAGTTCCCGTGACAACCTCGACAGCGTGCAACGTATGACCGCCCTTCCTTTGAGTGTCCGTCACACGGGCGTAAAAGATCTCATTTTCCAAGAATCCTTGATCCCCGACTTGTCCTCCGCTTTCACCATAGAGAGGGGTTTGGTCCAGCACGATGATGCCCTTTTTTTGGTGAATATCCGCCAGAAGGACACGGCCTTGTGAAGATAGCGTTTGATAGCCCAAGAATTTGGTTTCGGGGATCTCGGATAGTTTTTTTTCAAAGTTGGAACTCACAAAAATGCTTTGCGAAAGCGGGCTCGACTCCTTGGCACGCTGACGCTGTTTCTCCATCAATGCATTGAAGGATTCTTGATCGATGGAAAAGCCGCGGGCACCGGCAATGGTTCGGGTCAGCTCGTCGGGGAAGCCGTAGGTGTCATAGAGTTCGAAGACATTTTCGCCCGATAAGCAGGTCGATTTATTTTTGAGCAGCTCACTCAACTTTTTTTCGAGAATCTTCAGTCCCGTTTCAAGGGTTGCAAGAAACCGCTCCTCTTCACCTCTCAGGGTTACGGCGATACTTGCTTCGGCCTCGATGATTACTGGGTAGGTTTGTCCCATGACATGGACCAGATCCGGAATCAGGCGATAAAGGAAAGCCGCATGAAGTTTTTTCTTCGGTACGATTTGATGAGCGTGCCATAGGGCTCTTCGGATGATTTTGCGGATGACATATCCACGCCCTTCGTTTCCGGGAATGACGCCGTCCGCCATGGCGAAGATAACCGCGCGCGCATGGTCGCTGATTGCATAAATCCGTCTTTGATTTTCCTTATTTTGTTCGATACCGAGGGCATAAGCTACGGCTTGATTTAAGGTTTGAAAGATATCAATCTCATAGTTGGTTCGTACCCCCTGCAAGACGCAGGCTAGACGTTTAAGTCCCATTCCTGTATCGATATTTTTATTTTTTAGTTGAATGAGTTTTCCCCCGTCCTGACGGTCAAACTGCGTGAATACAAGGTTCCAGATCTCTGCAAAACGTTCACTTTCTAAATTCTCGACGCGGGATTGGGGATCTTGATCATAGTAGATTTCCGAACACGGTCCACAGGGGCCGTTGGGGCCGTCTTTAGGTGCATTGGAGGGCCAGAAGTTGGTTTTATCCCCCAAGCGATAAATCCAATCTTCGCGCACCTTAATTTTTTCGCGCCATATCTTCAGCGCCTCCTCGTCGTTCTCATGAACACTGACTCGCAACCTTTCAGGAGAGATGTGCAAGCCTTTCGTCAAGAGTTCCCATGCCCACTGGATCGCTTCCTGCTTGAAGTAGTCGCCGAAAGAGAAGTTGCCAAGCATCTCGAAAAATGTATGATGATAGGCGGTACGCCCAACTTCATCCAGATCCGCAGTACGGAGGCATTTCTGGGAGCTTGCAGCGCGCTTCATGTCTTTTTTTAAACCCAAAAAGTATTCCTTAAATTGGTTCATTCCGGCCCCGGTAAAGAGTAAAGTGGGGTCGTTTTGAGGGACCAGCGAATCACTGGGGACGATCGTATGGCCACGCTGAGCAAAGAATTCCAAAAATGCTGATCTAATTTGATCCGTTTTCATGACTCGATTCCATTTCGAATTCTTCAATAAGATCCCGAGCGATTTGGAAATCGAATCCCCGGCGTACCAGAAAATCATAAACGCGCTTTTTTCTCTTTTCCGGAGAAATCTTACTGAAGCGGCGCCATTTTAGCTGCGCAAGCGCCCGGGCCCGATGGACTTCGCTCTCGGAATCCATGGAGGCTAGGAACTCCTCACGGATTTTCTTCGGAATTCCACGTCGTTTTAATTCAAAAGCGATTCTTCGACAGCCGGATGGTTTGGACGAAGTATATTTGTTGACTAAGTGTTGTGCGTAAGCGCGGTCGTTGAGTAAACCTTCGCCTTTGAGCTTTTCGGTGACCGCTCGTACCACGGACACCGGATATCCCTTATCGATGAGTTTCTTGGTTATTTCCCTTTGGCTTTTCGTACTGATCGCCAGAAGCCTTAGCGATATAATCCACGCCTCTTTTTTCAATGATTTATTTATGATCAAAAACATCTGAGGTTCTAACTGTATGTCATACGGGCCTACCCGGTAGGCAGGTATCCATTGG
>JAMWDC010000055.1:0-6624 GCA_023819025.1 Candidatus Omnitrophota bacterium
TAAGATGGAAAAAGAAATTGCAGAAGCCATCGGGATTCACCTTCGCGACCGGGAATTCTTCTTAGCCCGAGAACGTGACATCGTCAAAAGCTTGTCCGGCCCAGCTGTGGGCGTTCCTGCCACTCAATCTGTACCTGCTGCACAGCAGCCTGCTCCAGCAGCACCGGTTGCCCCTGAGGCATCCGCACGCACTGAGGTGCAAAACAATGTTGAACAAATACATCTAGCTTCTACGATGTCCTTTTCAGATCTTTATGCAGTGGGTGCGCTCATGGCTGATTTTTCACGAAAAGGTTTACATGTTTGGGATGCTGGTTTTTTTGATGCGTTGCGCAACGATTCTGTTTTTCAAAGAGGGCTTCGGGTATTAATGAGTAGGATTGCGGAAGGTAATAGAACCAAAGTGGAATTTGCTAATGTTCTGATGAGAGAATCAGTAATAAATCCTTTGAATTTTACAACTGTGGATGAGTATCGCATCGTGACCCTGCAAGGTGAGAAACTGCGTATTTCTGCCGCAGCCGGCGTCGGTGCTTTTATGGTTCATACCCATCCTATGATGACAATAGATCGTGTGGATTCGAGCACCGGAAGAAAATTTAAAATCATAACTCCCTTAACATTTTTGTTAACTCCTGCGGAGGACGATCTTAAAAATAATTTTTCTGGAGCGATCGTTTCGGGTTCTCAAGTAACAGGAATGTTTTTAGTATACTTCCACTTTGCGAATGAAGAAGACCGTAATGAATACCTTGAATATGTTAAAGCACAAAAGGCTAATAAAAAACTACCATCCGTTTCCTTCTTGATAGAAAAGGGATGGGCTGATATTTATAACATCACTCCTTCAGAAACTGGGGTAAGATTCAAGGAAACTACTTTCAACGCACTGGTGGAAACTTACCAATTATTACGTGAAAATGGAATCATGCGTCAAAAGTTGTTAACTGAAATTTCTCCTGCCGTCCGTTCCGAGGTGCGCGAGCCGGCGGATGAGGATTCGGATGATACGTATGAAAATGTGCTGACCTTGCTTTTGGATACGCCGGCGCTCGATCTGATCAAGCTGAGGGAACGCGGGAGGAGTCCGCTTTGGGAAGCGCAAGGCATTAACGAGTTTACGCACGGCCTCGAAACAATAGATGCGATGCTTGGTAATCTAAATGATTTAGCGGCGCGTATTTCACAGGAAAAAAAATTAGAACGGCAAGAGGCATTGGCGAAATCGAGTGAAAGCCTGGCCCGGGATCTTCTTTTCGGATTAACGGCTTTGGAGGCGCGGTTGAATTTTGGACGCGCGATGCTGAAGCTTCGTGACAGGAAAGAACGACCGGTGGGTACGGTCCTTATTCAAAGCCTGCCGACGTTTCGATCGATCGAGTCTGTTTTAAGCGCATCGAATTTAAGATTCACGGTTACAAGTCAGGAAGCCGACAAGCAGAATGCGCTAAGTCAAATCCGCGCGCTCCGGGATCACGTGATGACAACGTTAAACACTTTTCCGGCAATCCAGGCCGAGACATTTGAAATGGAGGAGAAGTTTTACTCCGGTTATGAATATTATCGCTTTCGCAATAAAAACTTGAAGGATCTCTTAGAAGCTTCCCGTGCAATCCGGCGATTAGCCGAATCGGATCAAGGGAAACTCATTTCGTTGCTTGGCGCAAGAAATCTAACGGTTGAGCAATTGGCCGAGAAGACTCTCGAAAAAATCCGGGAACTTATCGACCCGCTCCACAGTCCTTATTTTAATTCAAATTTGCAGCGAGAACTTTATCGAGAACAGCATAGAGATTTGGGCCGATCGGGCGGTTACGGCAGATATCTCGTTAATATAGATACGGGTCTTTGTAGTCAATTGGAGCGTGAGATTAATGATTGGGAAGAGATACTTGCCAAAGAAAACGAAGATGTTATGTATCCTATTGAAACTCCTCGAGATTTAAAGCCGGATGACGATGTCCGTGTCTTCGGGATGACGGTGAGCGTCGGCGACGGCCAGGTTGATGCCCAGTTGAGCCCTGGCGGCGTCCATATGGCTCAGGGCTATGTTCTCTTGGCGCATGATGTCACACAGTTCTTTATGGTAAAACTCGATTATCACCGGAGTCATTTTATCAGTCTTAAAATGGTGACTTTACCAATGTTTATGGACCGAATTCAAAGAGAATCCGATCCAAACAATATTGAATTTTTGGAGGAGGATTTAGGTAGCTTACAGCAGAGTATCGAGAAAATGATCCAGGATTATGAACACGACAAGGATTATGCCGAACAGCACCTCCTGAACCTTCTCGGCATTCCCGAAGCCAATCCTCGTCTGCTAAGAGCTGTCGTTTATCGGCTCTTGGTCGGATCGAAGGCAAAAGGTTTATTTGCGCTTGCAGATAACGTACGATGGTTTTCACAGCGCAGGCTTCGCGATAAATTAGACAAATTAGCAAAAGATTTGGAAACCAATTATGGCCTTAAGAACGGTGAGTATAGTTGGCCGACTTACGATCAGGAAATGCCTAAATTGATTGCAAAAGTTCAGGAGATGTTGAAGCAGACCCAGCAACTTCTTGATCAAAAAACTAAAGAACTCGGTGGCCGCTCGGAAGTGCGCCAACCTGAATACGGACAAATGGGGCGGACGAAAGCCGAAAGTGAAGAAGAAAAGGCATGGGAAGAGCTTAAACATGCGCTTACCTTGGCTATGAAGGAAATGCTGACCAATGCTATTCGGTTGTCACTGACAAAAGTGCAACGCGCTCGGGATGCGAAGGTTAAGGTTTCGACTCAATGGCGTCCGAAAGTGCGGTTGCTTCAGGGGGACAACGGACTTGAGATTCGTATTCTCGATACCGGGCCCGGATTCAACATCGAGCAATTGCGAAGAGCCGCGCAATTCTATTACCGCAAGTTCAACGGATTTACGCCGGCCGACGAAAAAATGCTCGGGGGGAAATGGGTCACCGCAGTCCGGAAAATCGCGGCGCAACAGACAAACCGATGGTCGTATTTCGACACCTTTCTCTTTCAGATGCCGAGCTTTGTTGGGCTTATGGGCCGCGACCCACACGTGCTTGCCGCCAAAGAAAACATACGGATACAGCTTCTGCGTTTAAAACATGTTAAAGAACGGCAATATCAAAAGATTCTAAAAACACACGTTCCGGGGACTTATGCGCCGGAGGTGATCGGACAAATCAAAGACTTATCTAACCTGATTCTTCAAAATAGTGCCTATTACGGTCAGCAGGCCGATTCGGTTGCGAAATCCCTGAAGAAAATTGCGTCCCATCTCCAGCAAACGTTTGAAAGCTACGATCGGGAAGACAGCGATGAAAAACTGATCTACGGCGACAAGAGCGATCCTTTTCTTTACGTGACATCCGACATGACCAAGTCTCTGGAATTGACGACAGGGCGAGGACGCGCCTTGTCCTCAATCTTTATTTCGAAATATGGAGTGTTTAAAACCCGAAATCTTCGCGGAAAAGACGGTTATGGTTTCGAGGTCATCATGCTGTTAAGGGCCACGGATCTTGTAAGGGAGCAATACGAGAACGGCCATATCGGTGACCTGATTCGTAACATGGCCAAAGAGATGGAACAAGTTTTCGGTATCGAAATCGATCTTGACCTCGAACCGTCCTCGCCGACACCGCAGACAACAAAACCCGAGTTTCGGGAAAATTTGTCCTCCGTTAACGCAGGCCACCCCGCCCGCTCCGAGGTGCGAGGAGTCGACGAACGGCCGGACACTGCGTTTGGACCGGTCGGACGCAATCGGGCCGAGGTGCGTGCTGTTGTTGCCCATGTAGATTTGAACAATTTTCTTTTACATAACGGTGTCGGCAATCTTCTGGGTTCGTATGTTTCACATCATCGTGCCACGCACAAGGTACCGCCTCGTTCCATCGAAGAGGCGGCATATGATTTTATGATAACCAGAGCAAATTTCGATCGACTGCAAACCGTATTCCGTGCGATGGCTCATGCTTATCGCAGGTGGGGTTTGAAAAATCGCCAGCTTCTTGATCCAACACCTTCGAATCTTCGAGGGGTCGCGGATGAGATTCAGCAAGATTTATGGGGATTCATGAAGCGGGAAGTGATGTACGAGGGCAGGGCTTATACGTCCATCGAGGGTATTGAGGATGAGATTCAAGCGGTAATCCAGAAGGATGTTTTACATGACGAATCTCTATCTCAGGTCGAAGAAAGCGCCATCATTGATCTCATACATGCGCTTGATGAGATCGATGATATTTTATTGGCCGAAGTAGTCCTTCAACTTTTTCTGGACTCGTTCAGCTTTTATCGCAAACTTTTCTGGATCAATGCTTATTATGAGCGCCTGAGGGGTTCCGGCATATTATCGGAAGACCGCGGGGTACAGATGACCATCACATGCGATGTCCGTTCTGATAATGTTCGCATTCCGATTCGTGTTGAGACAAAGATTGGTGATGAGGTCCTTACCCTGCAGGAACTTCGACCCGGCGATCGAGATTTCGATAGACGTTTAAATGCCTTGCTAGGTCTTCTTCAGGGCTTAAGCGCAGCCAAAGATGGCTCCGCGGATCGTCTTTTGCGTGGATTTCATCAGGGAATACCCGACCGAACGCCTCAACCCCACGATGCCGCTCCCGCCACGAAGACGACTGCCCGCTCCGAGGTGCGGGAGTCTGAAACGTCCGGCCGAAGAAGTCTTGGAGAGATCCTTGGGGAGAAACTGGTGGGCGGCGAGTCTTCAATCGAAGCCGCAAGGATACTTAACGAGGCTATTCAGGATCTCATTTCTACCCGGTCTTTTCCCCAGCTTGGAGATCGGATCCTTTTGACGGCTGATAGTGCCCCGAAGAATCAGATTTTACTTGTTTATTCCATTGGATCAAACGGTCCGTTTCATGAGTATGTACCGGTTAAAAAAGATGCCGTCTCAGAAGCCGTCAACCGGATTTTCGATGCAGAATTGCATCATGCCTTCAATGGACTTATCCAGGGGTTGCTCAACGATCCTGATTTACTTAAAGACCCGATGCTTAAGGCATTGGTGCCTGTCCTGAAGGGGCCTTTTATGAAATTGAAAAAAGTGTTTGTTTCAAACCATCCCGTCTTGATAAGTACGCGGAGCGATGACGAAGGAAAACCTGTCGGGGTCCTCATCGATCGGGATCGTTTTAGAGACCATCTGGAACAGAAGGGACAGCCCGGAGAAGTTATTGCCTTGGAGAATCTACGATCGGCGATTGTCAAGGAAGCTGCCGTTGTCAAGGTCGTTGAAGAGTTTCCACTTATGAACAAGGTTTTCGTCCAGTCAGGCTACGAGCTTGTCCGGGCTTTCGATTATCTCAAAGGGCTCGCGCAGCCTTCGCCTCACCAGCTTCAGGAGTTTTATACCCTGGTACGGTATCGTATGGGTACTTGGCTTCACAATGAATATCTTTCCCTAGAATATGAAATTCGGTATCGAGCGAAAAAGGGAGTGGCCGATGCCGCAAGCCATATTCCGCTCGCCAATTCTTTGAATCCTCGATTGAGCCGAAATTATCGAAGCCGGATTCAGTCAGGTTTTCATGATTGGGCAACTCAAGAAGGGCCTCAGTATGAACGGGATAAAAAGATTCGCTTTCTTGAGGTATTTGACAAAAATCGCCGTCTGCATCGGGTGCATCGGCTCGCGATTAACAATCTTAAGAGTGCGGAAGAAGTTTTTGAAAAAGAACGGGTTGAAAAGGGTGTTCCCTGTGAAATCGGCCCCTATTTTGGCCAGATGAGGACCAAGCAATTCATGGAATTTCTTACGGACCGCAGGTTTAACGAGGGAGTCACGGAAGCCGAGCTCGAATATTTGCGGACTCTAGCCCGCTCCGAGGCCCGCCCAGCGGATAACTCTGCCGAAGTACCCGAAGGCTCGTCCGCTCCAAATGTAGCGGCGGCCGAGGCGCGGGAAGCGGAAATACGAGTTACGGATGAGGTGAAAACTGATCAACCGTCGCCGACGGAGATTGCCATTCCGGAACCGAAGAAGCCGGAAACTGTCGAGGCAGCGGATGTCGGTTATCCGGACTATCTGGGTGATAAGGGGAATCCTGTAGTCTTGTTTGTGGGCGGAGCACTTCACCCAGAAAAATTGCAAAATCTGCGGCCCGAGAATTTTGAACCGATATTGGTTTCAGCTGCTGAAGGGATACGAAGCGAGATCGATTCGCAAATAAAGGCTCTGAATCAAGAACTTAGGGTCGGGATTCAGCAATTGGGTACAGTTCAGGATTTGGTGGATGTATTTTATTCCTATGATTTGGAACAAATGATCCAACAGCGGATTCAGGGGAAGGCAATTGCTGGCATTCTTGATGTCAGCGATCTTGCGGATCTCATGAGAAGGACAACTGCAGGTGTATTGCTGGGGATTGCAGAGGTAACGCTGGGGATCGGTCGCGCTGAAGTGCGCCATCCCAACGATGCGGCCTGGGCTCTGTTCAAGGTGAGGCGTTTGATTTCGCCTCAGGCTGTAAATGGCGCATTCTTGAAATGGTGTCAGAGACATCAGGTATCGCTGAAAGAAGGGGAGCAAACACTGTTTGATGAAAGCAAGGCAACGTTCAAAGTACCGCTTATCATACCGGCTGC
>JAMWDC010000055.1:6634-9785 GCA_023819025.1 Candidatus Omnitrophota bacterium
GCGATCATCCCGGAACCGGAAACTCCGGAGTTTGAGGACATGGTCGCTTTTATCAAGCAAAATTATATCGATGCGGGAATCCCGTTTGGTGTGACGTACGAGGCTGGATCCACATTTGAGAGAAGGATTCAAGCCTTGACCAAGAGATTCGGCGTCAATATTAGGCTCTATCCGCATCGCGCTGGACAGCCGGTGGATACCAGTAAATTCAGCAAGACCTTGTTCCCGAATCCTTATGTCATTGGATATTTAGGTGAGCCGCTGAAAATTGCGGGCCCATATAGGGATTTCTTAGCGAATCAGGCGTTTTACGTCCAGGATTGGTATGGCCAGCTTGAGGTCATCGGTGGCGCGAGGGCGTTTCTGGAGATGTCTTTGATGGTTCTTGGATCACCCTATCTTATGAAGATTCTCGAGGTGCAAGAGGGTAAGGATTTACGTGTGATGACTGAGGACGTCTTCAACAGGTTGATTGACTTCTTCAACGAACTTGCCGAGTCTGAAGAGATACGCCAAGCCGTTGCCCGCGCCGCATAATCCTCCTCAGTACCGATTGAGGGACGGGTATTGTTGAAGCGAATACCTGTCTCTCAGAGAACCGGTACCGAAGGTTTGTCAGGCATCGGAGCTCGCGAGCGCCATTTGGCTCCTGGCCGTATCAACGCATTTTTGTGCGGGTTGGAATTGAGGATCGATCTGTCGCGCTTTCTCGCAATATGCCATCATTTCCTCAAAATGCCCCATTTTCCCGCTAAGAATTCCCAGATTGCTGTAGGCCTCCGCATTACCGGGGTCGAAGTGAATCGCCTTCTTGTAATTTTCAATGGCCTTGTCGGTCTCGTTCTGATGGTCATAGGCATAGCCGAGAATATTATAGGTAGGCGCAAAGGTCGGATTCCCCTCAATGGCCCATTGGGCATACCGGATTGCCTGGGCATGATCGCCTTTCTTGGCGTAGGCGAGTGCCAGATTGTTGTAGATCTTGGCGGGATGATGCGAGAAATCAAGGCCTTTTTTAAAATAGCGGATGGCTTGATCGAATTTCCCCAGATTCGAAAGGACGAGGCCAAGATTCACATAAGCGTCTGCGTAGGAAGGATCCAGTTCTAAGGCCTTCCGGCTGTATTCGATGGCCTTGTCGTATTCTCCGGCCTGCCCATATTCAAATCCCAGATTGCTGTAAGGCCGGGCTTTTTTCGGGTCCGCGCGGATGGCATCCTCCCATAAATGGATCCCGTTCATCCAAACCCGGTTGCGTTGGAACGTCGCCGAACAAAGCAAAATCAGAATAACAAAGAAAAAAGCCGTAAATTTTTTGCTGTCGCGGAGAAGGGCGTCCAAGGTAGCAGTGACGGCGATGGCAAATCCGATCATCGGCAGATACAGGCGGTGTTCGGCAATCACATCCTTAATCGGGATGATGCTGGATTCCACGCTGAGGGTGAGGAAAAACCAGAAGATCCCGAACGCGATGAGCCGGTTCTTTCGATAGATCGTAAAAGCCAGGATCCAGAAGGCAATGATCATCAAAAAAGAAAACCCGGTCGATCCGGAGAAAAAACTCCGGGAAACCGGGAAATCGTAATCCACCCTTTGATGGATTGGAAGGATCAATAAACCCAAATAAGTCCGGATTACATTGGCTTGCGTGAAAAAGTACTGCTCGGGTGTGATGGAAGTTGTCTGCCGGACCGCGATCCCGGAGTCGTTTAAGATGACAAAGCCGCTCTGCAGCATGAGCAGGGGAATGATCGCAAGCGTCAGGAGGAAAGGGATCCATTTGGGAATCCGGTTGAAAAATTCGCGGCCGAACCCTGCCAAGAACACGCCTTCGCATAGGACGATGGCGAAGGGGAGAGTGAAGGCGATCGGCTTTGTGAACATTGCGGCGGCAGTAGCGAGGAAGGCTGTTAGAAAATCAAAAAATTTTCCGGTTGACCGGGCCCTGAAATAAAGGAGGAGAGCGGTGACATAAAAAAGCGTGGCCAGGGAAGTCGCCCTCTGGACCACATAGGAAACGGCCTGGGTTTGGACCGGGTGGGCCAGAAACAGAAGACTTGAGGCAAGGGCCAATTGTTGTGCGCGGGGTCTTGCCGGGTGTTGGCTCATCTGGGGCGATTGGAAGAGAAGCAGAACGAAAAGGAAAACGAGAATACTCGACGCCAGATGAATAATCAGATTTACCAGGTGGTAACCCAGAGGGCGAAGCCGGTGAAGGCGGTAATTGAGCGCGAAGGTCAAGGAGGTCAGGAATCTGGAGTTCGAATTTTTCCAGATGAGTGCGGGATCGGTGATGCGGCGAAGGCTGTAGTTATTGACGATCTCCCGGTGGTCGTCGAACACAAAACCCGCGCCTAGGGTTTGGCCGTAGAGGACCACGCCCAACAGGATCAGGATTCCTAGGGCCAGAGTTTTTGACATAGATTTCACCCGGTTCATGCGATAACCTACTAAGGTATCGTCCGGAAGGGGTTCCGTCTTAAAAGCAGACATGAACCAGGCGTCTCCGGCATCATCACCGCAATCATTAATTCTTTAATATCGAACTTGAGGAATGCCGATATCAATAGCAGGTAACAGGTAGCATGGAGCATGCGGCACGTGCTGCCAGCTATCGATCGTCCACGGCACGGGGATGCCGATTGTTTATGGAAAATAAAGTTAAGATTATTTTCATCGGTTTGCTCATCCTTGCCGGGATCCTTGTCCGCCTCATTGATCTTGGTGAACACTTTACGCATGTCGATGATATCGGTGTCGCGAAATCCATCCTGAATGCCAAAGCGCCCTATAGCATTCCCATGAAAGAGGAGGGGATGGACGATGCGAAAATTTTCATGGCAGATGCCGGGATCAAGGGCTCTTTGCCTTTTTGGGATCAAGTCGTTTCTATTTCACTCAATCTTTTGGAAAAAGTCATGGGGGCCCAGCTGTATAAGGCCTTCGCGAGTCAGGCCAGGAAATTGTTTGCTGTATCCCGGGCCTGGACGTATGCGCCGCTTCAGTTTTTCATTACCTATTTTTTGATCGAGACCGATCAGAGTTACCGTGAGAAAATTTTCTGGGGCCGGTTTCCGTCCTTTCTTTTCGGGGTCGGCGGACTCTTTTTGATCGTTTGGTTTTATGCGGTTTATGACCGTCTGAAAACGCC
>JAMWDC010000056.1:0-1137 GCA_023819025.1 Candidatus Omnitrophota bacterium
TCTGGTCTGTAAAAGGAGGATTCCAACATGAATCTCGTCAGAAGATTTAAAAATGACTGGGATCCTTTTGACCTTATCACGGATCTCCAGTCGGATTTGAACCGGGTCTTTAGCCGTTCGCTTTCCCGTCGAGTGTGGGATGGCGACCTGAATCCTGCTGTGGATATCCGCGAGGAGGCTGACCAATATGTATTTTCTGCGGATCTTCCCGGCATGCATAAAGACGATTTTAAGGTCACGGTCGAAAACAATACCCTGACACTGCAGGGCGAGCGAAAACAAGTGAAAGAAACGAAGGATAAAGGCTATTACCTTACGGAAAGAGTTTACGGCAGTTTTTGTCGAAGTTTTAATCTGCCAAGTGAGGTACAGCCTGAAAAGATCAAAGCATCGTATAAAGACGGTGTTCTGGAAGTCATTCTTCCCAAGTCCGAGAATGCAAGACCTAAACAGATCACCGTTGATGTGAAATAAGATTTCTGGGGTCTTGCAAGACCAGCTTGCAAGACCCGGATCACCTTCATCATGATGATCTTCACCCAAAGAAAAGAGGTGACGCCATGAAGAGAGAACAAAGGATATTCTATGACGATATCTCTTCATTCATCCGGGATGATGATAACCTCAAGGACAAGGAGAATATTTCGGGGAAATGGGGTCTTCGAAATACGCGGTACGCCGAGTACGAAAACCTCTTGCGATTCGGTCCAGAAACAAGGCTCAGGCATTTCAACCGTTCTAGGCAAAGGGTGTTCAGGAGCAATCGCCATCGCTGGAATTGATTAATAAACATCAACAAAGATAAAAATGGAGGAACCCAAAATGGCAAAAAAAATTATTTATCAGGAAGAAGCTCGAAGGGCTGTTTTGCGGGGTGTCGAGAAATTGTCGAATGCTGTGAAGGTTACCTTAGGCCCCAAGGGGCGCAATGTTGTGATCGAGAAGAAATTTGGCTCACCGACCATTACCAAGGATGGCGTGACCGTTGCTAAGGAAATCGAGCTTGAAGACCCTCAGGAAAATATCGGGGCCCAGACCGTGAAAGAAGTTGCCGAGAAAACTTCCGATCTCGCAGGAGACGGAACCACGACCGCTACGGTGCTTGCGGAGTCAATTTTCCGGGAAGGGTTAAAAAAC
>JAMWDC010000056.1:1147-9756 GCA_023819025.1 Candidatus Omnitrophota bacterium
GGCCGGCGCAAATCCTATGGCCTTGAAAAGGGGTATTGAAAAGGCAGTGAATGTGATTACGGAGGAACTTGGAAAGATTGCGAAACCAGTGAAAGATAAGAAAGAGACCGCTCAGGTCGCAACGATTGCCGCGAATAACGATCCGACAATCGGGAACCTTATCGCCGAGGCTATGGAGAAAGTCGGCAAAGACGGGGTCATCACAGTCGAAGAAGCGAAAACAATGGGAACGGCACTTGAAGTGGTCGAAGGGATGCAGTTTGATCAAGGTTACCTTTCCCCCTATTTCGTGACGGATTCTGAGCGTATGGAGGCAGTATTGGAGGATGCCTACATTCTCATTCACGAGAAGAAAATCACGATTATGAAAGATTTAGTTCCGCTTCTCGAGTCCATTGCAAAAGCAGGGAAACCCCTGCTGATCATCGCCGAGGAAGTGGAGGGAGAGGCACTTGCCACGCTTGTCGTGAACAAAATTCGCGGTACGCTTCAAGTCTGTGCCGTCAAGGCACCGGGTTATGGAGACAGGCGGAAGGCCATGCTGGAAGACATTGCGATTCTGACAGGCGGCAAAGCGATTACGGAGGATCTCGGGATCAAACTGGAGAATATAAAGCTGCAGGATTTAGGCCGTGCCAAGCGCATTGTGGTCGACAAGGAAAATACAACGATTGTGGAAGGTGCCGGTCCGACTTCTGCGATTCAAGGTCGGATCGGTTTGATTAAGAAACAGATCGACGAAACAGACTCGGACTACGACCGGGAAAAGCTTCAGGAACGTCTGGCAAAACTAGCGGGCGGTGTCGCAGTCATTAATGTAGGAGCCGCCACGGAGACCGAAATGAAGGAAAAGAAGGCACGGGTCGAAGATGCGATGCATGCCACTCGGGCCGCAGTCGAGGAAGGGATCGTCCCGGGCGGGGGTGTGGCACTCTTGAGGGCTTCGGCTGCGCTTGATCAACTTAAGCTCCAAGGGGATGAGCAAATCGGCGTCAATATCGTTCGGAGAGCATTGGAAGAACCGTTGCGGCTGATCGCTCAAAACGCAGGAGAGGAAGGTTCGGTGGTGCTTCAACGTGTCCGCGAAGGGAAAGATGGTTTTGGATATAATGCTGAAACCAGTCAGTACGAGGACCTTCTCAAGGCGGGGATCATTGATCCGAAGAAGGTGACGCGAACTGCGTTAGAGAATGCAGCAAGCATTGCATCCTTGCTTGTGACCACAGAGGCCCTTGTGACGGAGATCCCAAAAGAAGAAAAACAACCCCCCATGCCCCCAAGCGGCGGAATGGATTATTAATCGATGCAAGTTGGACAAGAATGAGGAGGGAACGTTATGAAACTGAAGCCATTAGCGGACAAAATTCTAGTTAAGGTGATGGAACCTGAAGAAAAAACCAAGGGTGGCATTATTCTTCCGGATACAGCCAAGGAGGCAAAAAGCGAAGGAAAGGTTGTGGCAGTTGGCCCAGGGAAAACACTGGAATCCGGGAAAGTGCAGCCCATTGAAGTGAAGAAAGGAGACCGCGTCATCTTTGGGAAATATGCCGGCGATGATTTTGAGATCGACGGCACGAAGCATAAGATCATTAAAGAAAGCGAAATACTCGCGGTCTATGAGGATTAACAAACGCTACCCTTAATGGTCATCAATGGGTTCAAAGGATAAAAATGCCGCTTTTGTAATTTTAAGCGGCATTTTTGGTCAACTGGGGTCCTTGTTGCAACGCCCGGTGGACACACGGAGCGTTCGCATTTTTAAATACGGTGTTCCAATGGATACCATCTTTGGGCGGCGGCTCCAGTAATTTGCTTTCGGTTCACGTCCCGAGGCGCTGGCAGATGGCGGGATCCCGGACCAGTTAAAAAATCCTAGGATAAGACGGCGCCGTTTTAACCGTGCTAAAAAGGGCTTCACTTTTGGCATTGTCATTCGGCGTTCGCGCCCGGGCCCGCGTGACTTCAACGCCCCAATGGCTCTGCGTTCTGCCTGTTCTTCGATTTCTCGCCGATCATCCAAGAGGATCCCTTTTCGCCTCAAAATCTTCCCCAATCTTCGTCCCATCTTTCTTCGTTTCCAAATAAATCTCAAATTTCCTCGCTGCCGTTAAACGCTTTCTCTTCCTCTCTTCCATTTCGTTGCCCCTTTCTCCCTGCGGGGGTCAACTCGATCAAAATTCCTTCTACAAATCATGCGACATCTTTCAGCTTAACATTGGGATGGAAGGTAGGGCTTTTACCCCTGCAATGATCCGTTTCTGGAAAGATTAAAACTTTCGAGTCGCTAGGATGCTTAGGACGATAGCCGCCACGTTCAGCCTTCACCGCCCCTTAAAATTCCCAGAGAACAAGTAAAAAACGAGAAAATATCTATACATTCTATCCACTCCCTAAGTCCAGGCATCCCATTTGGTTATGTAGGGATTCTATCCGGAAACGTATCTGGAGATTGACACGTCATTTTTAACTTCTTATAATTTTCACTTTATCCACATCCATTCAGAGGGAAGGTATCCCCAAGACCATGATTCAGAGTATGACAGCATTTGTAAGGGGCAGTTCGTCTTCCAGAGAGGGAGACTGGCTTGTCGAAATCCGCTGTCTGAATCATCGGTATTTTGAGTTTTCCTTAAAGACATCTCCTTATCTTTACCCGTTGGAGGCCCGAATTAAAGATTTTGTTCAAGATTTCATTCGGCGCGGGAAAGTGAGTATTTCCATCACAAAAAATTACAATGAAGAAATAGTTCAGCGAGTAAAGCTGGATGACGGAATGGTGTCCATGTATCTAAGTGCGGTGGATAAGCTCAAAAAACGGTTCAAAGTAAGTGGTGAAATCAACGTCCAGGACTTGCTGGGCTTACCGCACATCCTTAGCTTCGAACATCTCAAAGAAGACGATCCGGAAAAATGTTGGTTTCAGTTGCAGAAAATTCTCAAACGGGCTCTTGCCAGTGTTGTGCGTATCAAGAGAATTGAAGGGAAGAAACTGATGCAGGATATTCTTAAACGGCTTGATACTATTGAAAAGGCAATGACTAACATTGAAGCCCATACACGCGGTAACGTGGAACGGTATTTTCAAAAGCTCAAAGAGCGTGCAGATCAGCTGCTTTCGGAAAGGGCGAAAGGGAATGACAAAGATTGGATTTACCGTGAGGTGGCGTTTTTGGCTGATCGCAGTGATGTGACCGAAGAGATCGTTCGTATGAAAAGCCACCTCGGGTTGTTTAGGGAACGCATGTGCGCAGATTCCGATGTCGGCCGCGAACTTGATTTTCTTTGTCAGGAAATGAGTCGGGAAATTAACACCCTGGGTGCTAAGGCCCAGCACTTTGAGATTTCTCGGCAAACGGTTTTGGTCAAGGGCGAGATTGAAAAGATCCGTGAACAGGTCCAAAATATCGAATAACAAGGGTGGTTGTGATAATAAAAGCTCTCAAGGGATACTTGTTGTGATTTCGGCCCCCTCGGGTTGCGGGAAAACCACTATTGTGGACCGTTTGTTAAAACGGCACTCGAGTTGGGTTCGTTCGATCTCGATGACGACGCGCTCACCGCGCACGGATGAGAAAAATGGAAAGGATTACTATTTTGTTTCACCCGAGGAGTTTGCCGACATTGAAAGACGAGGAGATTTGCTCGAGTCGGCGAAGGTTTTCGATAAACTTTACGGAACTCCCAAGTCGTTCGTTCTTAAGCATCTGAACGAAGGCAAGAACGTTATATTAGCGATTGATGTTCAGGGTACCAAAAAGGTTAAAGAGGCGCTCGGATCGGATGTGTCTCTTTTAACGATTTTTTTATTGCCGCCTTCCGTGAAAGTTTTGCGGGAACGTCTTGAAGGGAGGAAGACGGATTCCGCGGAAGAAATCGAACGGCGAATGGAATGGGCTCAAGAAGAGATTAAGGAAGCCTCCATTTACGATCACACGGTCATCAATCACAACCTTGAAAAATCTGTGCATGAAGTCGAAACACTTATTAAAAAATTTCAAAACTCTAAGGAGAATCAATGACAGCTTCCTACATACCGCTTGAGAAACTCCTCAAGAAACAAAACACGAGTTTGTACAAACTTGTATTAACGGCGGCTGCGCGTGCCAATGAGTTAATACAAGGTGCCCAGCCTCTTGTGGCGTCACAGTGTAAAAAAGCAACAACCATTGCCCTTGAGGAAATTGCGGATGGAAAGGTTCGCTATGAAGAAAACAAACCAAAAGGAAAGAAGTCTTCAGAGTAAGACGATCCTTCTGATTCTGACGGGGAGCATCGCAATTTACAAAAGCGGGGATCTTATCCGGGCGCTTCAGGCACAAGGCGCACGTGTGATTTGTGTGATGACGGAATCGGCAAAGAAATTTATAACCCCGCTTACCATTCGTACGTTGAGCAGGGAAATGGTTTATCATGATTTCTTTTCCTGGGAGACACCTCACGGCGTGGTACACGTTTCATTGGCAGAGGCTGCAGATTTGATCTTGGCAGCACCCGCTTCCGCCAATTTTATTGCACGCTTAGCCGCGGGTTTGGCCGATGACCTAGCAGCCTGTCTCGTTTTGGCTGCGAAGAAACCTGTGGTGATTGTTCCGGCTATGAACGATGCAATGTATCTCCATCCGCTCACCCAGATGAACATTCAAAAGCTCAAAGAAATCGGTTATCGGTTCGTCGGCCCCATCGAAGGGCCGCTTGCTGATGGTCGAAAGGCCGTCGGGCATATTGCGGATAACCAGGCAATTGTGCAAACGCTCGAAGATCTTTTGGCAAGACCTGTTGCTGGAACAAGACAAACATAAAATCATCGATCATATAGTTACCTCCTAAAGAGTCAGAGG
Source organism: Candidatus Omnitrophota bacterium (assembly GCA_023819025.1). Classification (GTDB taxonomy): domain Bacteria; phylum Omnitrophota; class Omnitrophia; order Omnitrophales; family Aquincolibacteriaceae; genus JAMWDC01. Next base: position 5,986 of record JAMWDC010000056.1, read on the forward strand.
ACATTTCCTGTCAATTTAAGCTTCGCATGAAGATATCACAATAAGACGATTTTTGATGAAAAATCAGGGAAGTTTCATGAAAGCCTGTTTCAAGAAAAGAATGCTTATTACCGCAGGCCCGACACGGGAAATGCTGGATCCCGTAAGATTTATTTCAAACTTGTCGAGCGGCGAAATGGGTTATGCCATCGCTCGGGCAGCTGTGAGGAAAGGTTGGAAAGTTACTCTAATCAGCGGTCCTGTATCGCTTAAGCCGCCCACGAAGATTCGGTTGATTTCCGTGATGAACGCAAATGAAACAGGCGTGTCTTCGTCACTTTCCTCAAAGCGATGTTCTGATTATGGCCGCAGCAGTTGCCGATTTTGTGCCCACTCGCCAGAATCGCAGAAAGATTCATCGCAGACCAACTCTTCGGATCACCCTTAGGCAAACGCCTGATATCATAGCGGAACTTGCTAAGAGAAAGGGTCAGAGATTGGCGATTGGTTTTTCTTTGGAGACACAAGCTTGGATTCGGGCCGCAAAGTCAAAATTGGATCGAAAGCATCTCGACGGGATCGTTGCCAATTTGTATCGTTCCCAGCATATTCCGTTTGGCCGACGAAAGATTACTACTGCTTTCGTGAACCGGCAGGGTCAAGTAGTCTTGCTGAAGAATGAATCCAAATCGCGGATTGCCTCAAAACTTCTCGATTGGATCGATCGGATAAAAACCGCGAGAATAGGTGGGTAATGAGGAAGCGCCTTGACGTATTCAAGGCATGGCAAAATTCAAAAAATAATCCTTATATAGGAAAAAATGAATATAATAATGAGTTGCTCCAGTTATTTCTCCCTCCATCTCGCCAAAGGCGGACCCGCCGAAGAATGAGTGGCGGGAAGGGGAAGAATCTTATTCTGTAAAAACTGGAGCAACTCATTAATACATTGACTAGTGTTCTAATTGATTAAGGAGGATAGAGACTATGCGCAATATGATTATATGGTGGATGATGGCATCCTTGGTCCTCACTGGTTGTGCGACAGAGACTGGGGGGCTTACTGAAAGAGAAACCGGCGCCTTATTGGGGGGTGGTATGGGAGCTGGATTAGGGGCGATTATTGGTAATCAAACAGGACATGCGGGTGCAGGAACTGCAATTGGCGCTGGGGCTGGTGCTTTAGCAGGGGCTTTGATGGGTGAGGCCGCCCGCCGTCAAAAGGAACAAACCAAAAAGGAAATTCGGCAGGAAATGATGCAACAGCAATACCAGCCGCAATATGCCCCGCAACCCTATAGTGCCCCTCAACAGCCGTCATACACTCAGCCGGTCGCTCAACAGAGCCAAGAGATCCATACAAAATACAATCCCAGAACTGGGCAAACCTTTCCTGAACGTTATAAATACGATCCTAACACAGGTGAGGAGCTACAGTATCTTCGCTAATTTTCCAGGCAATGGCGATCAATAGTATTTAGGAGACCGTGCTCTAACCCCAGCGGCTTGCTGCGAAAGGGTTCACGAAAGGTCCTGATCCAGCCAGTAGATTGGCAGCAACCGGTGTGACGAAAAGGGCGGTTCATTTTGTTAAGGAAATCCAATTCTTTCGATAAGGGGCTGGAATCGGTTTGTGTCAAAGGGGCTATGGCGGATAGATCTGTCTAGGTGGAAGCTAGATTTATCTCACCTTACAGATGACTCCTCTGCTAAGCTTAAAAGACGCCAGTTTTGGTGAAGATTGATTGTGCGTTGCTCCGGTTACCCTCCCCTTGATTTATGAAAGTGGAGGGAGAAAGTGGGGTTTTTGATACCCAACTGTCCTGCCCCCCTTCAGAAAACAGGGGAAGGAACTGGAACAACTCATTTACAGGTGTACGAGAATCAAGCTGATTGGTTTGGGTCAATTGTGGGAGAAGGCGCGGTAGCAAAGTGGTAATGCGCGGGTCTGCAAAACCTGTATACGGCGGTTCGATTCCGCCCCGCGCCTCCATTATCGGGGAGTATGTTGAACGGCAAAATCATTGTACTCACCAGATTCATTTGAGAAAAGTTGCGGTGAATGCGGATCTTTTTTTGCCCAGGTGGCGGAATCGGCAGACGCACCGGACTTAAAATCCGTTGGGGAGTTAAATCCCTGTGCCAGTTCAAGTCTGGCCCTGGGCAGAAAAAGCGGACAGATCCGTCATGGTCTTATACTAACTTGAGTTCTGCAAATTTCATGGTTTTGAACGGAGCAAGTTTTGAAGCGACACAGTGTTCTTGAAATGACGAATCTTCTGACGGAAACCTTTGAGATGCTTGTGAGCCGACAAGGTAACCAGGTTGTATGCGATTATGACGAGAGTCCAGTGTGTTTGGACGCCCTGCCAAGAACGCATAAACACGTGGCCGAAGGCCAGGTGTTGCTTGATTTCCTTGTGAAAGATTTCGATCCCGAAGCGCTGGCTGTAAAGTCTGACCATCTCGGATTCGCTCATGTTGAGATTGTTGGTAATCAGGAAGCGAGGTTCCTTGGCGCCTGGCTTGGTGATGAAAAGAAGCACGGTACCGACTTTGGGCAGATGGACAATTCGTTTGGCGACTTTGAGTTTTCGTTTTCTGGAAATCCGAACGGTTTTGTAAGTCCTCGGTCCCTTGGCCAGGTGACTGACGACCGTCTTCTTGCCGCCGATTTCCAGAATACGATTGCACTTGATCGCAGCTACAAAAATCCAGCCGGCTTCGATAATAACGCGAATACTGAAACCTCATTATGGTAATAATGCGTTAATTTCAAGTTCGTTAGACAAAGCAAAAGTCAAACAGGCATAAAGGCATCGAGACAGATAGCCCAGAGGCGATCTGGCACCAGAAGCCTCGGCTTTCAGGCGATGCTTGAGGCAAGAGAAGATACCTTCGATCGGCTGGCGCAGTTTGAGAAGTTTATGCTGTGTTTGAGTCATCAAACGTTTCATGGAATTTCTAACATCGGTCAACAAGAGAAGGCCTTGTTGATAAAGTGTCTGCATGAGTGTTTTTGAAACATAGCCGGCATCAGCAATACACAGGCCTTTGAGTCCTTTCAAAAGCTTGAGGACAAACTTTCGATCATCGGTGTTGCCAGGGGTAATGAGCAAAGACATCAGACGTCCTAAGGAATCACAAACGACATGAAGCTTGAAGCCGAAGAACCATCCCGTGGAGGTTTTGCCTCTTTGGGCAACATCTTCACAGACCTTATGGTCGAAAATGCGTTTATTCTCACAGACTTTCAAAGGCGTGGAATCCATGAAAGTCAAGCCATCCTGCTTGGCCTTGTTGAAATAACAAATCCATTGCAGGAGAAAAATGACATAAGGAGTTGCTTGATTCATCAGGTTGTTGAAATTGCCGTAGTTAGGGATCCGCCCCAGTTCTTTGGAGTAGGAGCTTAAGAGTTTACGGTGGTAATGCTTGATGTCCTTGACCCCTGTGGCAAAGCGGAAAATGCCGAAGGCAAGGATGGCCTGCAAAGACAATCCTGAAGACCGGCCACCTTTGGGACGCAGATTCGATAAAAGTTCCCTCTTGAGGGAAGTACTCATGGCCTTGAGCAAATTATCAATTTGGTCGAAAATGTGGTATAGGGTTTCCCATTCATTACAATTTTCCAAAAGCATAAGCGCCTCCGTTTCTCGGGGAAAAGTTAAATTTGGTTGTTTTTCTTTTCCTTTCGGCTGCTTATGCTTTTGAGTTTATAGCACTTACACCAATTTTTGAGTTTCAGTATTCACGTAATTAATAAAGCACATCCATGCCATTCTCGAGTAG
>JAMWDC010000057.1 GCA_023819025.1 Candidatus Omnitrophota bacterium
GCGATGTCCCTGCTGGGAATCCTTGGAGAACTGAAGAAGTCCGCGGATGACTTGGATCGAGCGGCGGATCCCTTTTTTGGCGTTGAGGAGATATTCCCGGATGAGCGAGTTTTCCATGGCCTGGTCCAGCGCGAGATTGACGTAGCGGCGGATCGCATCCAGCGGATTGTTGAGTTCGTGGGCAAGGTTTGCGGCAAGCTTTCCGATCGAAACAAACCGCTCAAGTTCCTGAAAAGATTTTCGGAGCTCTGCGTTCGCGCGGTGAAGTTGTTCGTTCTCCTTTTTTAGATTCGCGGCGGCACGAAGATTCTCGTAAGCGATAGCCACGTGCTTGGCGAATTTCTGAGCCCGCACGAAATCCTTTTCCGTAAACGGTTCGAGGTCTTCCCGTTCCGTGAGGTTGAGGATGCCGAGCAATTTGTTGTTGGCAATCAGCGGAAGGGAGATGAAAGAATAGGTACGGTAATGGCGATTCGTGGTGAGGGCTTGAAAACGGTGATCGCTATGAATATTTTTAACGAGCACGGGTTGGCCAAGGTCACCGACCCAACCGAGTATCCCCTCCCTCAGTTTGATCCGGGCCCCGCTGGAGCAATCCCGGTAAGGCCCACGTGCGGCCGCCATCACAAATTCTTTTTGAAATTCATTCCACAGGAAAAGCGATCCGGCATGCGCTTCCACAACGGCCAATGCGGCCTCCAGGGCATATTCTGTGAAGATATCCGGGTCCGAGATGGAATGGAGGACTGCAATGTACTCCCCGTCGCCGGTATAAACAGCCTCTCTCTGTTCGTTCATTTTGGAATGGGGTAAATCCATCAGATTGACAGAGTTAAAAAATGTCTTGTCTTTCTTCGGAATAGTCCGCCTAATCAAATCTAATTGAGAGGAAGTATACCACATGAGGCGTCTTATTCCACCAACTTTATTAATTATTTTTTGAAAATTAAAAAGTCTTTAAGAATTTGAGGTTATTAAAGATATTTCATTCTAGCATCGATTGTTAAAAAATTATACATTGCTATATATTTAAACACTTGGACTTGGGCTTGACTTGGTTAAGGCTTCCAGCTTCGTCTTGGCATAATTGGCCAGCGGATGATTCGCGTACTCCGAAAGAAATGACTGATAAAGGGATTTCGCCTGTTCCAAGTCCTTGAGTTTGCTTTCCGCAATAAATGCCTTAAAAATGAGCCAATTCCCCCGTTTATCCATGGCCTGTTCCTTGGCCATATTCTCATCAAAAGTACTCATGATCTCTTTCCAGTCCCCCTTCTCGGCATAGGCTGAAAATTCAAGCCGCTGTGCGAGCTGGGACATGGCAGGATCCGTTGCAGTCTTCTCGATTTCCTGATACTTCTGAAGGGCACTGTCGAGGATTTCCTGGGCCTTCTCGGTTTCTCCCAGGGACTCCATGTGAGTGTAAAAGAAAAGCGGGACCTGCAAGGCCGCACCGGAATTCGGATATTGCGTTTCGATTTCGTGGTAGATCTTTTCGGCCTCCTCCCAATTGCCTTCGTTCTGATAGGATTGCCCGATGAGGAGTTTCAACTGGGCGATTTTTTCCGCTTCTTTTACATGGACTAGGAGCTTATTAAACCATTCGCGTGCCTTGGCAAATTCCTTGAGTTCGGAGTGAAGCAGACCGATCCGCAGAGTGGTTCGTTCGACCAGTGGATGCTTGCCGTAGGAAGTCAAAAATTGATTGTAGGCATCCAGGGCCGATCCGATATCCCGCCTCTCTTGGGAAAGTTCGCCTGCCGCAAGCAGGGCCATCGGGGCATACGGGCTTTCGGGAAATTCCTTGGGAATCGTCAGCCAATCGGTCCTCGCCTCCTGCCAGTCCCCGTTGGCCAGTTTCGCGAGCGCCAAATAATTTTTGATGGCTGCCGCAGCCTGAATGGGGCCCGTGGTTTTCAGATTGCCCTCGTAATAGTCCAGCGCCAAACTGTAAACGCGCTTCTGCCCCTCAGGATCCCGGACCTTTTTATAGTGAATGATCATGTGCACCGGCGCATAAAGTCCTTTGGGATGGAGCGGATGAAATTTTGCGAGTTCCCAATAGGCGGTCTCGGCCTTGTCCCATGCGCCTTCGACCTCATAAATTTTTGCGAGGCCCTCGCGCGCTTCGATTGCCCGGTCGGGCCACGAACTGAAATTCTGAATAATCTTCTGGAGCGTTTCGCGTGCGGCCTGAGTATTTTTCTGGCGCAGCCGGATATTGGTGATTACAAACAAGCTTTCCACGGCCTTGACCGTACCGGGATATTTCTCAAAGACCTTTTGATAGGCTGTGGCCACCGGATCGAGGATTTGCGTGCCTTGGGCTTCAAGATCCGCCTTTTTAATCTGGCTCATGAGCCGTTCGGCCTTCCAGAATTCCCGTTCGGCCATGTATTCCTTCGAACAGCCGGTGAACGATAACAAGGCCGCGAGGATGATAAACAGTTGCATCGTAGGGGCGACCCTTGTGGCCGCCCTATGCCATACTGCCAGGGCGGGCACGAAGCCCGCATGCACGGTTTGTTTATGCGTATTTTTTGGAATCCATGTCATTGTGATTTACAGCCTCCATTTTTTAAGGAAGGGTAGTAGCAATCCGACGCCCATCAAAAGCAAGGTGGATGGCTCCGGCGAATGTGGAAGCCCCGCGGGCGGTAAGCTCAACGGCCCCGGATCCGATCCGAATCCGCCCGAACCATCTCCGCCTCCGCCGAACGGTGCGCTGCTAGGAGGCGAAAAAAAGCCGTCGCCACCGCTTCCTTCATCGCCGCCGAATTCTGAATTTGGATCCGAATCATTACCCGGAGGAGGAACTGAGCCCGTGTTGTCTCCCCCGCCCGTTCCGGTGCCGTTGCCGGGATTTTCGCCGCCCACATCGTTGGTTACGGGTCCGTTAAGATTCCCGATTTCGTTGCCCGGACTCGAAGGCAAGGTTCCTGATCCAAACCCGCCTCCTGGACCGGCGGCAGCCGAACCGCCGCCCGATCCTGACAAGGTTGCGATCAAAGCGAGGATCAGGCCGAGTGCGGCCATGAGCGATGCGATCGCGATTTTACGGCGCGTCCAGAATTTTCCGCCGCTTGGGGCAAGCGTGATTTCGCTGGGGGATACGACCTCCAGGCCGTCCTGCAAAAGTTCCAAGGGTTCGGTCGGTGTCTGCACCGCAAGCCACCCGGCTGTCGGCTCGACAAGATACTGGGCCAATCGTGCGCCGATTGCGGTCGGGGTGTTAATTTCTTGAGTCAGACCCTGCCAGTCAATGGACGACAGCACATGGATGGGGATGGGAATCCCGGATCCTGTCTGACTGCCTGTTTGCATCATCGTCATATCCGCGACGATCGAATAGCCTGGAGTTACGGACATCGTAAGAACGAGTAAAACTGCAAGGCCAATTTTTAGGGTTTTCATGGTTTGGTTGCCTCTTTTTCGAGATAGAGTAATGTCGTGGATGAGGTAATTACCATATCCACGATCATCGAAACAATAATGCCGGTTCCCAGAACCCAAAGCGTGAGTTCCGGATTGATCTGGATAAAGCCGTGCGTGAGCAGTCGTAGATAAGCAAATACGCTCATAAGTAAAATCGGAGCAAGGATCAGGCTGCATGTCACGAAAAAGTTTCGGACACCGAATTCCAACCCGTATCCGAGACCGCGTAAGAATCCCCGGCCTGAAAGCATGATGGAAGGTAGCAGATATGCAAAGAGCGATTGAATACATAAGGACAGCACAAAATCCGCACTGAGATGGATCCAGACGAGGTTCGGAAGCAGGCCGCGCATGACCCGCAAAGCAACCATAAAGATGCCGTAGGAAACAATCCACGCCCCCAGAAGCGGCGGATACTTCTTAATAGAAACCCCGGCCGCATCCAACGTCGCAATGGAACGGCCGAGTGTATATTGTTCGATCTTCTGGATGACCATGCCCGTTACCAGAAGTCCTGCCACGGACAGAATCAAAAAGTGGGCGTGCTGGAAGATCTTCGGCAGAATGACGAAATTCATGGGATAATGAAGAAAACGTTCACTATAGAAAGTACGGATGAGCGGCGCAAGGACGATAGAGACCGGCTTGGAATGGGAAAGAAATAATAAGGTAAGTGCGAGGCTGTCCAGAAGGGCGATGACAAAAAAAAGCAACACGACAGTCGGGTTCTCCGCAAATAAACGAAATGTCTGTCGATAAATTTCAACAACTTTTGTGCTAAAAAAAACAGGCCGCTTCGCCTGATTCAATTTCTTTTCCCTCCTCTGAGGCACTGACTCAACCATTTCAGCATCCTAAGAATGATGAAGGCAATTAAAACTAAAACCCAAGCCGGGCGTTTGACCGCCCAGCTTGGGAAAAAGGGGCTTCGAAAATCTCAAAAAACAATGTGTTTCAGTACCGGCGGATTACAAACCGCCGCGTACTCAATGTAAAAATCAATTATTTCTTAAAGCGAATACCAAATCCGAGCAGACTCAACAGCGCACCGCCCAGCATCATCATCGTCATGGGCTCCGGGATAATGATCGGACCGCCGATAACAATATCATCGGCGCTACCGACGCCACTTCCCGATCCAACTACGTCACCATTATCATAGGTGAGTTGACCTATGAAGGAATATGGGAAAATGGCAATCGGGGTCCCAAAGCCTGACGGAATAAAATATTCAATCACGGATGTAGCAGCTGGAACAAGACTACGTGCGAAAGCGCCACGGTGTCCTGATCCGCCGTAACCAGTAACCGTTGGCAAATCAGAAAATGGTCCTGCTCCAAAACCGGGTGAACAATTCATGGGATTGCCACCTGTAAAGCAGATCGTGACTTTATCTTGGGCAAGATTCTCCACTGCGTCAAGAGGAGTCTGGTTAAAATGTCGAATCACAACATCGACAATGCCATCACCTTCAAAGTCACCTTCGAGTGTGATGTTGGGTAATGAGCTAATCAGACCGTCGGGATCTTTCAGGGAAGGTGGCGGTCCGTAAACTTCAAGCAGAAGGTAAATGCCATCGTCATTGAGATTACCATTGGAATAGGGTCCGATATCAATATGTTGCAGCAATACCCCATGCTTAATATCCATATTTTGGTTGATATTGTCGGATTCATCCGGATCAAACACTTCTAAGTAATACGGATACGGTTGATTACCGATCACAGCAGGGTCTGAATCATTTGCCCATTCGCCAGCGCCAAGAGGGCCGTCGCCGATCGTCCCCGAGATCGAAGGTGTAACGATGGCTGCATTAGCATGGGCAACACCAAATGCTAATATCACCAGCATCAGTGTTGTAAACAGCATTGTCTTTTTCATTTTCGAGCTCCTTTTTTTATTTTCAACGACTCTAATTGTGTCGCAATTAATTAGAAGTCCAGTTTTATATCTGCGTCGTCATCATGACGGCGCGTGTCAATGTTGGCTACCGTCCCGTGCGTCCGAGGACGGCCAGGACCGTAAGCGCAATCACCTTCATGTCAAGAAGCGGGCACATCTTCTGAATATAGAGGATGTCATAGCGCACCTTCTTCCTCACATCCGCGATCGTCTCATCGTAACGCCGCTTGATCTGGGCCAGGCCCGTGATCCCGGGTTTGGCACAGAGCCGGCGGTCATAATGAGGAATCCATTTTCTCAATTCATTCACAAAATAAGGCCGTTCGGGTCGGGGGCCGACCACACTCATGGTGCCCTCGAGTACATTCCATAATTGCGGCAATTCGTCGAGGTGCGTCTTCCTCAGGAGATTTCCCACCCGCGTCACGCGCGGATCATTCTGCGAGGCCCATACGGGGCCGGTGGCGGCTTCCGCATCCTCGTGCATGGTCCGGAATTTATACATGAAAAATTGCCGCCCCTTCATCCCGACACGGGACTGCCGGAAGATGACGGGGCCTGGAGAGTCCAGTTTAATGGCAATGGCCGTGACGGCCATCACCGGAGAAAATACAATGAGTCCGAGGGTGGATACGGAGATATCCAGCAACCGCTTGACCATCAAACGCCAAGACGTGATGATCTCGAGCTTGATTCTTTCCATTCCGTCCAAGATCCGGTCTTCAACCGGCACTTGGCCGTGGGACCACTTGTAGTAACGCCGTAACATCCAATCTCTCTCCAAGGCTTTTTTAAATTCACATGCTGAAAACAAAAACTCAGACCACCAACTTCGAAGCATAGAATCCTCGCAGGTCAGAATTTCAACTTTGTTATTTATATGCAGGTTCTGTGCCAAGTCCTGAAAGGCATCGCAACTTAGTCCTGATTTTAATTCCTTATACGGCAACAGGTTACAAGGTTATTTTTTACGGGGCTAAAATGGGAAAAACTTCAACGTCATTCCGGGCGTTGAGAAAACGCAACACACCTGTGGTGATGTCTAGACTGCGCGGCCTAACCTTGGGAAAAGCAAGGGATTAGATGAAAAAATGGCGTGTCGATTTAATTGATGAAAAATTGCCGTGCGGACATCGTACATACCCGGACAGGGTGGGACAGAGTAGGACAAAAGCAAGACTAAAGACTCAATGCGAAAGACTAAAGGGTTTTTAATTTTTTGCTTTTCGTTTTTCAGCCCTGGGTTAGTCTTTGGTCTTTAGTCTAGAGCAGTGGCAGCAGTGCTTCGAGGAATTCTTTGAACACGCTTTTGTCACGGCCAGCGAGACGGATCAAGAAGACCTCGGAATCCTTGCGCGTGAACCGGTCGAGCGCAAACCGGAGCTGCTGGGCATAGTAATTGGTGGTGTAACGGTCTCCGATCTTGTAGAGGTAGAGAACTTCTTCCCGGGCCGAAGGATTTCTTTCATTTTGGGCCGTAAATTCCCGGACCGGCAAAACCTTATTGCCGATCTTCAATGAGCCGTCGGCTTCGTTGAGGATCACAAAGTTGGATCCCGTATAGCAGACCTCCGGCGGATGGGCCACGCGGCGGTCCCTGCGGGAGCCGACGATGAACAAATGGATCTCTCTTCCGTCCGGATGAATGTAAAGGCGCGATAGCACATTCCGGGTCTCCAGGATTTCATAGGTCCTCTCATCCACGGGAAAATCTTTTCCGTGCCATCCGCCGATATTCATCGGAAAGGATTCAAAAAGCGGCGAGAGCGCCTCATCGATCACGAAGGAGGACGGCATGTCCAAAGGGAAAAAGGCAAGCAATCCTAAAATCGCGACGAGTCCCAAATAGGGTTGATTAATTTTTAACATGGGGTTTCTCCAGTTGATGCGTAATCCACACAAGTGCGAAGAAGGCAAGGATGAAAACCCCCCATCCGGAGACGTCATGGATCGTGCCCTGCGTGTATTGTTGTCCGTAGATTTCGCCGATAAGTCCGAGGAAATAAACCCGCGCCACATTCGAAAGGATCGCAAGCGGCAGTCCGCTTGCTACGACAATCAGCCTCTTCCAAAAAGGGAAACGACCTTGATAGGCAAACACAAGTCCAAGGCACATGAACGTGAGAAAGGAGCGCAGGCCGCTGCACGGATCCCCCACCAGTAAAACCGCGTGGGGTGTCCTGAGATAACTGCCCTCCCGCACGGCCTCCATGCCTGTCTGGTTGATCAAATACGCGGACACCTCGGCCACAAAGAATTTCATCTTCAGCGTGATCTCGGAAATGGCCAAGAGCGGCAACGGGATCATGAGTACCAGAAAGAGAAGGGGAAACCAAATCACACGGAAGACCTTCCGGCCGAAGACAAAAACCACGGTGCCAGCGAGGATCAGCACCAGGGAGAAGACCGAAAGAAAATAGATGCGCAGGATACTGCATGCAATCTGAAGCAGTGCGCCTGATCCCAGGATAATCAGTCCCCAGGGCTCGCTTGTTTTCGGTGCGGCCGCGAGTTCGTCCCGTTTACGGAAGATCCAGTAAAGGCTTACAAAGGGGATCAGGATGCCGTGGGTGTAATAGGAGTCCTTGGCGAACCAGCGCTCCGCCATCCAGACGAAGCTGGGATAATAAATGTAGGCCAGGAGGAGGACCGGAAGGGCCCCTTGGAGGAAGGGACCCATAAGTTTAAAGTTTAAGATTTTAGGTTTAAGGGTTGAGGATGGAGGTTTGTGGTTTCTATTCACTTTACGGCCCGAATAAGTTTGGAAATCATACTGCAGATACTAATACAATCTCTTCTCAATTTCAGGCTTTTTTCATCGTCAATCTCTTGTTGTAATCTAGCCAAGGTGATCATGGGTATGCCTTCACGTGCGGAATCCAATGCATAACTGTAGAACTGAATTTTGGAATATCGCGCTTGTTTACCGCTCCCTTCGGCTATATTATTGCAAATGGACAACGCCGCCCTTAGGCTTTATACCTTAAACTTCAAACCTTGAACTTTAATCTATCCCGCTGTCTGTTTCCATGCTGCGGTCTGCGGGCGTGTCAGGAACCGGACAAGCGCCATCAAGGCCGCAGCATTCAAGAGACAGAACGTATATGGAACAAAGGCTATCCCCCGTTTGGTTTTTGCAAGTACCTCCAGGCCTGCAATCCCGTAAAAGGCGATTTGGCCGGCTAAAAAGAATGCGTAAAAAGGCTCGCCCGCCAGAGCTGCGTTTATCGCGAATAAGAGAATGAGTGCGAACGGCGCCATGAGCCGCAGCAATTTATGGGAAAAAAGCTGGAATGCAACCGGGCTCCGGAACGGATCGAAAAGGTGCGGCAGACGCTGAAAGACCTGATAATTCCCGGTCAGCGTCCGGACCTTTCGCGTGAATTCCTGACTTCCCTCTTCGGAGGTCTCGTCATAGGCCTCAGCCTCGTGGTCAAAAACAGCCCGGTATCCCGCGGCCACGATAGCCAGCGGAATGTACATATCATCCACGAGAATATCCACGGGCAATTCCGGATAGAGATTCTTCCGAATGGCATAAATCGCGCCCGTAGCGCCGAGCATGGAATGGATGTCACTTTCGGCCTTGCGCAGAAACTTTTCGTACCGCCAGTAGGCGTTCATTCCTCGACTGACGCCGCTTGTGCCGACATTTCGGAAATGGAGCTCTCCGGAAACGCAGCCGACTGCCGGATCGTTAAAATTCTCAACCAGTGCGCGTACGGCACGGGGTTCGAATTCCTGACGCGAGTCCGTGAACACAATCACCTCCCCTCGGGCTTCCTTGACGAGCGCATTCAGCACGTGCGGTTTTCCCAGATTTTGGACGAAGCGGAAAAACCGGATCCTGGGTGTATGGAATTTCGAAACGATCATATCCGTCAGGTCGATGGCGCCATCCGAACCCACAAGGATTTCGAGTTTTGTCTCGGGATACTCCAGCGCGAGCAGGTTCGTGAGTTTGCGTTCGATCACCTTCTCTTCGTTGAAGGCGGAGATGATAATGCTGACACTGGGCTCATAAGGCCCTTTCGATGCGCGCCGGGTGCACAGTCTGCGGGCGGCCGCCAGGATCGCGGGATACCCCAGATACGTATAAACGATCGCCGCCGCAATCATCCAGAAGAAAAGTTTCATCAGGCAACCTGTCCTTTCGAACGCCGGTGGCTGTGCACTTTCATGAATCACCTCATTCGGAGATCAAGAAGCAGGAGGCAGGGAAATGGCCGTTATCGTTTTGCGCCTGGGTCTCAGTTTTTTTATATCGGGCACCTTGTCACTTACCTCTTGCGTCTCGCCTTTGCCTTCCAATTTGCCTTCCAAGCTGCTAGGGTCGAATAAATTTTAACGGGCATGAAACCCCGAATCCACTCTTTTGAACATTCCCCGAATTTTTTGAATCCCAA
>JAMWDC010000058.1 GCA_023819025.1 Candidatus Omnitrophota bacterium
CCCAAATTTTGAATACCCTCTTTTATTTCATGATGGGTATTGTTTGACCCAAGATGGTATTCCATTGCAAGATGTTTTACAGAACGCCAAGATTTGTAATCAGCTAACAACCCCCATTCGGCTCCTTCGCAATCCACCTTTGCGAGGTCGACTTCATTGCCAAGTCGTGCGATTGCGGTACGTAGCGATGTTTGTACGATCTTGCCGTTATTGTCTAACTGTGTTTTGGTGAGACAACTCTCCTTGTTAATTTCTAAATGCACCTTCCCTTCGTTTAGCCCCACGGCTTCCATAAAATAGTTAAATTTCACTGTACGAGCATGGGCATCAAGATATATTTGAAGGTGTGGGTTGGGTTCGTAGACATGTATCGTTGCCCCTTTCTCCCTGCGGGGGGGCAACTCTATCAAAATTCCTTCTACAAATCATGCGACATCTTTCAGCTTAACATTGGGAATACGCTTGACGGATTTATCGCATTTTCTCAGTTTCTGCAGTCCATAACAATCATCGAGCAAGTTCTCGACAAATGCGACTTTTACACTTAGATCGTCCAAAGGTGCTTTAAGAAAAACCTTTGTGCTGCAAACGATAACATTAGAAGGAATATTGAAATTTTTGCTTCTCGTAAATTTGAATCCCAATTTACGAGCACGAATAATCCTAAATAATAGTGCACGGATTCTTTTCCCCGTCATGATAAATGCGCGGAAATATAAGGTTTCCCGAAACCAATCTCAACCTGTTAAATAATTGGGCTTGATTTGAAAGGTATCTCTTTCAAAACGGCACTATGCCGCGCGGCACCTTTCCCACTTGCAAAGCAATATTGCAAATAAAACTGCATCGACTATCAACATGCTGGCTGCAATTAAGCTGTTAAAGATCAATCCATCCAGTGTATCTTTTACGCCATGACCCGCGAGAAACAAAATTTGAATCCCTATCCCGACGGCAATAGTCCACGATTGCCCCCGGGTATAACCCTGCGCAATGCGCATCGTGAAGATAACAGCATCAAATAAACTGATCAGAGAGCATACCAATGCAACGGGCAACTCGGCTGTGAAATTTTTATAATTTTCCCCCAGGATTATCAACCACCATTGGGGGAAAGCCAAAGAGCTTATCAAGACCAGAGCGGAGATAAAAGACAGAAAAAGGATGACCTGTAATCCTTTTTCAATGTAAGTTTTTTTATCCTGAATACGCGCAAAGTAAGGGTGAATAAAAAAAGGGTTGAGCAATAAAATCAATGACAAGATTTGTCCTAACCGGCTCAGGGCCCCAACTTGTGCAATTGAGGCGACATATCCAAAAATACTGAGTAAAAAAATCGAAATCTGTCCCTGAAACATATAAAAAATATTATGCGCGATCAAAGGCCGGATAAATTTTTTTAGAACCGCCTCCTGTTCGAGACTTGGAGTTACTACTTCCTGCATATAAGGGCGGCATTTACCATTCAGAATAGCATTCGTCATACCAAACCCCAGAAGATTGATAATCAATACATTAATTGCGTAAGGCCATGCCGGGCAAACCGCCAGAACCATGACCAGACGAAGGATGGCACCACCTCCTGACGAATAGGTGAGCCCTTTGGTATCCTGATGGATATATAGAACCGACCCCCTCAAATTGATCCCTTGTTGAAACCAATTACTTAATAAAACAATACAAATGCAGAGAGAAACATAATTCAAAGACCAGTGGTGCCTTCCCGTCATAAGAGGCATCAAAACAACTACGAGGATGGACATAAAAAAATACAATTGCCTGCGGTATTTTTGCGCTGTCTTAAAAATCGTACCAAGCTTATAAGAATCATCTTTGACCTGTGACCCAAATGTTATTAAGGCCTGCGACAGCCCCATATCCGAACCGATGTTGCCTATTGTCAAAAGGACATTGGCGATAAGATAGAAAGCGTATTCTTCGAGGGATAAAAACCGCAGAATCAAAAAGCCTGTGACAAGGTTAATCAACTGGGCAAGCCCTTGTCCTGCCAAAAACTTGGTCAGCAGAAATGTCCAGTATTGAATCCGATTAAGATTCATACCGGCGCCTCGTTCGCATTGGAACGACACACATAATTTGGCTCGCAATCACGGGGATGCCGCGGGCCATGGCCTCTAGAAACACGATTTCAAATCCTTTATCGTTCGGGGACATAAGCTAAACATTTCATGAGACAGTCTGCTGGAGACAGTCTGCTTGACAAAAAAGTTGAT
This sequence comes from Candidatus Omnitrophota bacterium, assembly GCA_023819025.1. Classification (GTDB taxonomy): domain Bacteria; phylum Omnitrophota; class Omnitrophia; order Omnitrophales; family Aquincolibacteriaceae; genus JAMWDC01. The sequence goes on from JAMWDC010000058.1 coordinate 2,235, forward strand.
TGATTCTAAGCTTAAGTTGAAATGAACGTAGATAAATCCAATATTCCAGACATCAAAGAGAAATTGGCGGCTTTTTTCGAGACGCGCGAGGAGGTGATATCCGCGTATCTTTTCGGATCGGTTGTCAGCGATCGCGCGACCCTGGTCAGCGATATTGACATTGCCGTCGCTTGTGATTTCAGCTGCGTTCGCGAGTCGCAATACCCTTATGGTTATCAAGCCGGGCTTACCAGTCATTTGATGCATTTGCTGGGATCGAACCGGGTTGATCTCGTCCTTCTTAACGAGGCAAGCCCCACGCTCAAACATAGGATCTTCACCCGTGGAACTCTGGTATTTTGCCGAAATCCTGAATTTGAAAAACAGGCTTTCGTTCGTGCCTTTCATGAATACCAAGATACGGCACGCTTGAGGAAAATTCAGTTCTTCTACTTAAAACGTTATTTGAAATCCTTAGGAGAAACACGCGTCCATGGTGGACCTTGAAATTGTCCGATCGCGGCTCGATTCCATACGAGAAATGCTCGATATCCTCCGCCGCCATCAAAAACTCGCTCGGGAAGTTTTCCTTTCGAACCGGGATATCCAGCTTGCGGTTGAGCACGCATTCTTCATCGCGATCCAAAGTCTTCTTGATCTGGGCAGCCACATCCTAGCCGACATGGGGATTAAAAGTATCGCTGACTATCGGGATGTAATCCTCAAACTCGGCGAGGCAAAAGTCTTGCCGTCTCAGTTCACTCAAACAATAGTCGATATGGCTGGGTTCCGCAACCGCCTGATCCACGAATATCAAGATACAGATCCTCGGAAAATTTATGAATTTCTCCAGAACCGGCTTGGAGATTTTGAAGAGTTTATGCGCCACATTCGCGACCACTTTCATATTTTGTGATGCCCGATACGATAGCAAACAACCGCTCCCGAAAATTTTCATAGGAAAAATAATCAAGCCCTTTAGAGATTACTCCCCGTAGCCGTTTTAGCTCTTCCAGTAGAGTTCGCTGCTTACCGGTGATTCATTCCTGGTGCGGTAGGTTTCGAGTTCTGCCCTCAAATTGTCGAATATATTTGACAATTTATTGGGAAATTGTATACTTTACTGGACATGGATGCAAAGATCGAAGAACTTCTCCATAAGTCGAATCCTTGGTGGCATAAGAAGGAGTTTCAAGCCCAGCTTGGTCTTCCGCGGCATGCCTATGTCGAGAGAATTTCGAAGGCATTTTCCATTCGGGAAATCAAGGTCCTCTACGGTGTCCGGCGTTCGGGCAAAAGCACCTTGCTTTACCAGATCATCCGCAAGCTCCTCGATCAAGGCATTCCTCCTCAAAACATTGCCTTAGTCAATCTTGAAAACAACCTCTTCGCTCCGTGGATCGCTCAACGGGATTTCCTGGACCGCCTCTTCGAGACGATTGTGACCCTCCATAATCCTCAGGGAAAGGTCTTTCTGTTCCTTGACGAAATCCAGGAAGCCCCCTTTTGGGAAAAATGGGTAACGAAAATGTATGAACAAAAGTCCCCTCTCCAAATCACGGTGACCGGGTCCTCTTCCAGTATGCAGTCGACCGAACTTGCTACCCTTCTGACCGGCCGCAACCTTTCTTTTGAAATCAAGCCCCTCAATTTTCAAGAATACCTCTTTTTTAAAACAGGTCATCTTTATGAAAAAAAAGATTACGATGAGATGCTGGACCAAAAGACCGAACTCGCCCACTACTTCGAGCGATACCTCCAGGAAGGAGGATTTCCAGGTATCGTTTTAACACAAGATGAAACATTGAAAGAAAACCTTCTCAAGCAGTACTTTCAAGATATCCTTTACCGCGATCTGGTCCGCAAATATGAAGTCCGACATCCGGTGAAGCTGGAAAATTTGGCTTTCTATCTGGCCTCGAATATCGGGCGGGCCCTAAGTTACCGTAAGATATCGGCCACCATGGGTCTTGCCGTCGATACCCTGAAGGAATACCTGTCCCATTTTGAAAGGGCCGGGCTTTTTTCCTTTCTGGGACCATTTACTTTCTCTTCGAAAGCAAAACTCAGGGAAGTACATAATAGGAAAATTTACATTGCCGACCACGGCCTCAGGAACGTTGCGGCGCTTGGTTCGGGCCGTGACACTGGATTTACCGTGGAAAATTTAGTCTTCCACAAGCTGAAGGGCGAAAAACTCCTGGGATACACGGAGGCACCCGAAATCGACTTCGCATTTTCCCGAGCCGGCATCCATCTTATCCAAGTCTGTTACGAGGAGGATTTCCCGCCAAGGGAACTGGAGGCCTTCGAGAAACTTCGGCTAAACCGCAAAGTCAACATTCTCATTTCTAAAAATACTTATCAACCCGTGGGAAAAATCAAGATCTTGCCTGCTTGGTATTATCTGCTTTGAAGAATTCATACGCTACATGCGCGAGTATTTTCGTATTTTGTGATGCCCGATACGATAGCAAACAACCGCTCCCGAAAATTTTCATAGGAAAAATAATCAAGCCCTTTAGGAATTGCCCTTAGGGGCCGCTTGAGTGCTTCCCGAATTCCCGCCTTAATCTCGCCAAGCTTTTCTGGATCGACCAAAATACCCAGTGTGCCGTTGCGGACGGCTTCGCGGCTGCCGTCGGCTTTGCTCGCAATAACGGGGATGCCGCAGGCCATGGCTTCTAGAAATACGATCCCAAATCCTTCACCCCGACTGGGCATCACATAAACATCCGCTAACCGGTAATGATCTGCCTTCTCTGATTCTGGAATGAAGCCAGTAAAAACAACCTGGTCTCTAATTCCAAGCCTTTTCGCCTTTTCTTCCAAACGCTGGCGATCCGTACCGTCGCCCGCGATGAGATAAACAATGTTAGGAATCTCCTTGGATAAATCCGGAAGTATCTCTAAGACTTCGTCGAATCCTTTATAACGTTCGGCCGTGGCGAGCCTCCCTAATGTCATCAAAACAGTTTTGTCTTTTAGTCCATAATGTTCGATTAATCTCTGCGGCTTGGGCCCTGGTTTAAAATAATTGAGATCCACACAACTCGGCAGAACATAACCTTGCGAATCGTCGAGCTCCGTCCATCTTAAGAATCTTTCCTTTGTCACATTGCTTACCGCTATAAACGCATCGATTTTCTGAGTAAGATAATTGGTAAGCCAACTTTTGTGCGGCTGCCAGGCATCAATCCCGTAGATAATCAAAACAAGCGGCGCTCTGGGGTTCAATAATTTTCCAAGATACGCGATGGGCAGTAAATTGATATGACCGCAAAGGATCAGATCATAATTGCGGACATGGCTCAGCTTTTTGACAATCTCTAACATATATTTGAATTTACTATTACGCCCTGCGGTGATATATGTTAGTTTATCCGGCAAAGCCCCGGCCGGCCTACGCATCACCCGAGGAATTGCAACTACCTCACGCAAATCGGGATAACCGCATAAGGCATTCAGAAAATCCCGATTGAACTGGGCAATGCCCCCGTGTCCGCCGAAGGCATCGCTAAATAACGCGAGCACTCTGATCTTTTTTTGAGAAACTTTATAACGTTGACTGACCGTAAATGCCCAGCGGCGGGACCAATGACAACTTTTCCGGGCTAGGATCGGAAGGCCGCGCCAAGTGTCGGGATCCTTTTCGGCCTGTAACCATTCGCTGATCGGGACTGTAAATCCGGTTTTTGCCCTCCGAATGACTGCTTGCGGGAGCGGAACTGAAGGACTTTGCGCCATAAGATGCTTTCCGTTCGATTTTGGATGAATCGCCAACACACCCCCTAATGCCCTTAATAGACCAACGTCAACATAGGGCGTACGTATTTCCAGGGAGTGGGCCATGCCGGCCCAGTCAGCGTCGCGAAGCAGCTGGGTCCGCATGTAAAGTGTTGATTCCATGGACGCAACCCGGGCAAACGGTGTTTTGGGGTCCGGTGTCACAGCCTTTTTAATGTAGTCGATCTGATCGAATCGCCGAAGTCCCTCCCTGACGACCTCCGGATTCAAAATCTCGCTCAATTCCCAGGGCATGAATAGGCCCCGCTTGAGGAAATAGGCGCCCGCATAATCCCCACCGTATTTCAAAAGTCCTCCTGCCTTCGGGCTGAGCGGCAAAATCCTGGCCAGGAAATTTACATAAACATACCGGTAAATTTCTCCAAGGTAGGGGATCCTGGACAGCATTGAAAAATTACGGACCATCCTCGGAATTTCCCGAAACGACGGATATCCCCTGAAAAGTTCATCACCCCCCAGACCCGACAATGCAACTTTCAGGCCGATATGTGCGGCCGCCTTACTGACAAAATAGGTATTGATCCCGTCAATGCTGGGCTGATCCATGGCCTCAAAAACTTTGGGCAGATCTTCGTGAAATTCTGAGCGCTTTAATACATAGGTATGATGAGAAGTTCCATATTGTTTCGCAACCATATCCGCAAGCGGAGCCTCGTCCTCATGTGTCCCGCGTAATTCTTCGAAAGTCAAGGTAACGGTCTGCACATCCCGAATCCCGGCATCGCGGGCCAGTCCGACCAGACTTCCCGAATCAATCCCTGAAGAGAGAAAAACCCCAACAGGGACATCCGCGACAAAGTGATGGCGGACCGAATCAAGCAGCGCATCCCTTACAACATTTTGGATCTCCGGCTTTCTTAAGGGTTGTGCTTCTTCGATGCACTTTTGAAAAGTCTTCGCAATTGAGAAATAAATGTGAGGGCCGGATACCCCTGACGGGTTGATCCACATAAAACTTCCGGCCGGCAGCTCCTGGATTTCTTTGTAAGTCGTCAACGGTTCCGGGATACTCCCAAAAAGGAAAAATCCGACCGCACCCGCAGAATCGGGAGTCCGTGAAATTTTGCCGCTTGCTAATAATGCCTTAACTTGGGATGCCACCCGGATGGTCTTACCGTCATCCGCATAATACAATGGCTTGATCCCATAGGGATCCCGCGCCAAGAACATCCTATTTCCCTTCGCATCCCACAAGGCAAAAGCAAACATGCCGCGGAGGTCGTGAACCATGGACTCCCCTTTCTCGGCATAGAGATGAAGCAAAACTTCCGTATCCGAACGAGAGCGAAACACGTAACCTTTGCTTTCAAGATCCTTGCGCAATTCCTTATAGTTGTAGATTTCTCCGTTGAAACTGACAATGAGACTGCCGTCCCGAGTCCTCATGGGTTGGGCCCCGGCCTCTGAAAGATCGATAATGGCTAGTCTGCGATGACCAAGTCCCACCCGGCCGTCCTCAGAAAACCATTCGCCGTATCCATCCGGGCCACGGAGTTTCATGGAATCCCGGATCTGTCGAAGTTCGTCTCGGTCAACCTTAGGCGAATCGAAATGATAAGAAAAGATACCTACGACACCGCACATGGCAACGGAATTTTATCTCCTCTCGTTATGGGCATCCTCAGTGAAAATTGATGCAGTGTGTCAATGCCGAATGTGAAATCAGAAGAAATGAAAGACTTCAGATCTTTGCGGTTTTTCTAACTTGCTCTTCGATCCAGGGGTAGGTCAGGCGGATGCCATCGAGGAGCTTGAATCGGGCCCGCCAGCCGGTCTTGTAGATTTTATCGTTACTGAAATTGCGGGATTGGACGCCGACCGGGCCTGGGATATATTTCACTCTGATCTTTTTTCCGGAAATTTGAATCACAGTATCAACCAGCTCTTGGACTGTTACATATTCGGGATTCCCGATATTCGTGGGCCCCTCCAGCTCAGAATGCATGAGACGCCAAACACCGTCGACCATATCTTCCACGTACGTATAAGAACGAACGGCCGAACCATCGCCCCAGACCTCGATTGTACCGCCATCCGCGGTCTGGGCAACCTTGCGGCAGATGGCAGCCGGCGCCTTCTCCCGTCCGCCATCCCAAGTCCCCTCAGGACCGTAGCAATTCTGAAATCGGGCAATCCTTATTTTCATGTCGTACCTCTTCCCGTAAGCCAGAGCCATCCGCTCGGCATAAAGTTTCTCCCATCCGTACTCATTATCGGGCTGAGCCGGGTAGGCCTCCTCTTCTTTCATCTCGGGCTCGCCCGGTTTCATATCGCGGTAAACACAAACGGATGAAGAAAAGAAGTAATGTTTGATTCCGAGGGTAGCTGCGGCGAAAATCATGTTGATATTGACTAAGGCGCTATTTCTCATAATCTCACAATCCGCAGAATGGATAAATCCCATACCACCCATGTCGGCCGCCAATTGATAGACTTCGTCGAAAGAACCAGGAGGCGACAATGCCTCTTCGCAGTTTTTCGGATGCCTTAAATCCAGGATCTTGAATTCGTCCGCAGCGCTGGGCGAATACTCAGGATATTTGATATCGACACCGCGGACCCAGTAACCCTCCTTTTTCAATCGTCTTACAAGATGGTGCGCGATAAATCCGCCTGCACCAGTAACAAGGGCCTTTTTCATGTCAACCTCTTAGGCATAGAGAGCGTAGAGCAAAGTGCATAGCCGTTTATCGCACTGAACGTACATTTCATTCAACATTGAATGACCTCGAAAACCTGATTATCTTGCGGCAAAGAAGATCAAGCCCTGCCAGATCGACACCTTGCTCTATGCCCTCTGCACTATGCGCTTTGCTGTTTCTGCCCACAGCTTCGCCCTCTCAGTCACATCCGTTGGCAGCAGATGGGCGGCTACCAATATGACCTTGGAGCATCTGAAATCTAAAATCTTAAATTTTAAAATCGTACAAAATAGAATCAATACCCGTCACGCAAATCGTTTTTTTAAGCTTCTCTGCTTCTAAATTCGCTCGTGACGTTTTTAGGGATTTAGCCAAAATATGAGAAATTTCATCTGCTTCTTGGGTAAGTTTATCTACCGGTTCGAAATGAATCGGAACTCCTGAATCCTTCAATAAACGAAGCCATAAGTTTGCTTCTTTGGATTCCCGGAAGGATATTGAGATCTTATAAATAAAATCTTCTTTACTAAATCCGGCGATGGCTTCTTCATAATTTGCCGCCACGGAGGTCCCTGACCTTATTAATTGCCTTCCTATTTTTTCATTGCCGACAAGTTCCTTAGGAAGACGCCTGACAAGCTGAACAATACCCAAAGCGAACTTATAGAGTCTGTCTCTCATTTTCTGTTGCTTGTTCATGGTAAGTCTTTTGAATTTCAAATCTCCTTTTTTGACTTCGTATTTCAAATTTTAGATTTTCAATTTCAGTCTTTAAATTGGTTCCACCCATGCTTCGTCGACTTCCACCGAGACGGACTGCATCAATAAATCCAGGGAAATGACGAGTCGGCAATGTTTATTTTTTCTCACGATAAAGCCTTCGGCCCCTTTAAAAGGCCCGGCACGGACATAGACACGTTCACCCGCTTTGAGATACGGGAAGGGATCCAGCCGGATCTCCTCCTCAATGAATCGCCGGATGGCCGCAAGGTCGCGCTCCGGAACTTCGATAGGATCCGCAGCCGAACGTCCGACAAATCGGACCACGCCCCGGGTATTGAGGATATCCCAACGTT
>JAMWDC010000059.1:0-3965 GCA_023819025.1 Candidatus Omnitrophota bacterium
CGCCTATGCCTACAATAACCTTGGCATGGTGTATGCCGCCCTGGGCGATCGCGAACAAGCTATCTGGTATTTCACCGAAGCCCTACGCATCAAACCCGATTACACGAAGGCCAGAGAAAATTTGTCAAACCTTGTACCGCAAAAATAAACCGGCTCTCCGGCGTTGATCAATATCTCATCGTCCTGTCCAGGAACAAATTCGCATGCCAGCCGAGTTGTCATGGAGACAGCAAATTGTGTTCCCGGAAACTGTAGTAGCCGTTATCCCCGATAATAATATGATCTAAGACCCGGACCGAAACTGTGGCACACGCCATCTCGATTTTTCTGGTAATCTCCCGGTCTTCCGAACTCGGCTGGATCCTCCCGGAAGGATGGTTGTGAACCAGAATCAAACTGGTGGCATGATATTCCAAAGCCGTCCTCACCACTTCGCGCGTATGGATGGCGGCTTCGTCCACAGTCCCCTCAAAAAGATCTTCGTCGCGCGTAATCCGGTTAGCCTTATTCAGGAAGAGGATTTTAAAAACTTCCCGTTTGCGGTCCCGCATGACACTGACAAGGTAATCCAGCACACTTTGCGGATCCCGTACCACATTCTTATCCGCCAAATTTTCCTTAAGCTGACGTTTGGCAATTTCTGTGGTGGCAAGGATGACGGCAATTTTTGCCATGCCGAGACCTTTCACGCGTCCAAGCTCGGAAGGACCCACACTGAGAAGACCCCGTAACCCGCCAAAAGACGACAGCATCTCGCGCGAAAAGGCAACCGCATCCTTGCCGCGGATCCCATTTCGTAAGAGAATGGCCAAAAGTTCGGCCTCGGTCAGAGCCTCGGGTCCGCTTTTTATTAATCTTTCTCGCGGCCGTTCGGTCTTGGGCCAGGATTTGATGGAATGGCTGGCCATATGAGAATCCACGATAAACACCTCCTTGAAACAAAGTAAAATTGCCACGCCGTAGCAGCAACATCGTGGCCTGTGAAACATAACTAGGGAGGGTAAATCGTGTCTACCGGCCCGGCACTTTCGATCTGTTCGCACGGGTCCGGCAATAATTCCTTAGGTAGGATTTATCCGATTTTTTTCCGCCACATGCCGTAGCGGATCCGCAATCCAAGCGGCAGCCAAACGAGTTTGACATCCTGCCAAAGACGTCCGGCAACCCTGTTGTTTATTATAAACTTAGACAGATTACAAAACCAGATTTTTTATTTTTATTATATTTATTTATTTATTCTATTTTATTTTATTTTTTTTTTTTTTTTTTTTTTTTTTTGCCCTTGAAATTGGGGTCTTAAATCCCCCCGGTGCTCTTATGGCCCGACGAGTAATCCTTCAGGGCATCGGCAAGGGCGTGCCAGATCAGGGTGGCGCATTTGACGCGGATCGGGAATTCCCGGACACCTTCAAACATGGCCATTCTTCCGACTGCCGACTTGGCGGACGCAGGCAGAGGAGCTTGGGTCATGAACTCAAGAAAATTATCTTTCAGTGCTGCAATCTCGCTTACCGTTTTCCCTTTGATCAAAGTGGTCATGATGGAAGCGCTGGATTTGGAGATTGCGCAACCGCTCCCCATGAACCCCGCGTCGGCAATGACACCGGACTCATCGATGACCAGGTAAAGATGGTAATCGTCTCCGCAAAGGGGATTATACCCGTGGGAATATTGAGTCGGGTTTGGGATCTCTTTGAAATTGCGCGGGTTTCGATTGTGATCGAGAATGACTTCCTGATAAAGGCGGCTTAATTGGGGTTCGGGGATCATCGGAAGATTTCCTGAACTTTTTCCAGACCCTTCACGAGTCGATCAATCTCATCCTGGGTATTGTAAAAGGAAAACGAGGCGCGGGCCGTGGCCGGGATGTTGAAACGCCGCATCACCGGTTGTGCACAGTGGTGGCCGGTACGAATGGCAATTCCCTCTTGATCCAGGATCGTGCCAATATCGTGGGGATGGATATCCCCGATGGTAAAAGAAATGATCGCTCCCTTTTCGCGGGCCTGGCCGATGATTTTCAAACCCGGCACTTCGGAGAGTCTGCGTGTGGCCGCAATTAAAAGTTCATGCTCGTAGGCCTCGATCCGGTCGATCCCCAAACGTCCAACATAATCCAGCGCAGGCCCGAGACCGACGATCGGAGCAATGGGAGGGGTTCCGGCTTCGAATTTAAGCGGCGGTCTCGTAAATGTTGTTTTTTCGTAAGTCACCATCTCGATCATTTCACCGCCGAATTGATAAGGGTCCATCGCCTCTAAATGTCTCAGCTTGCCGTAAAGCACACCCACGCCTGTCGGACCATAAACCTTATGGCCTGAGAAACAGTAAAAATCACAATCGATTTCCTGAAGATCCACCTTTAAATGCGGAACGGCCTGCGCCCCGTCGATCAGGACAACCGCACCAGCATCGTGGGCCAGCCGAGTGATTTCGCGGACCGGATTGATCGTCCCCAAGGCATTGGATACATGTGTCACTGCCACAACCTTTGTTTTGCAATTCAGGAGTTTTTTATATTCATCCATTAAAAGTTCGCCCTGATCATTAATCGGGATCACCCTCAAGGTCAGGTTTTTTTCTAAACACAGCTGCTGCCAAGGAACGATATTGGCATGGTGTTCGAGATTGGAAACAATAATTTCATCTCCCGCCTTGAGAAATTTTCGCCCATAGCCAAAGGCCACCAGATTCATCGCCTCGGTGGCGCCGCGGACAAAGATGATTTCAGAATTGTTTTTCGCGTTTAGATACTTCCGGCATTTTTCACGCACGAGGTCGCATTCCCGGGTTGCATTCTGACTGAGCGTGTAAACCGCACGATGGACCGTTGCATATTCGGTTTCGTAAAAATCGTGCATTCGGCGGATGACGGAAACGGGTTTCTGGGTCGTCGCCGCATTATCGAGGTACACCAACGGGCGCCCGTTCATCGTTTGACCGAGGATCGGAAAGTCTTTCCGAATCCGTTCGACCTCTAAAATTTTCTGCCTATCCATTGGGTTCCACCTTTGCGTATGCGGATTCGGCATGACGGATCATGGATCGGATCCCATCCTGTGCGTACGCTTCGTAACGGGCCCGGACAGCCTCCGGCCGGATCCCATCCAAAACTTCCTGGGCAAAACCGGACATCATGAGAAAACGGGCGGACCCCGAATCCAGACCGCGGGTTTGAAGGTAAAAAAGTTCGTCCGGATCAAGTTTTCCGTTTGTGGCCCCGTGACTGCAACGGACGTCATCCGCATCAATTTTCAGCTGCGGCCGCGACCAAACCCGGGCCGAATCGGATATCAGCAAATTCCGGTCAAGTTGGCTGGCATCCGAATGCTGAGCGCCCTGCCAAACATGGACCACGCTGTTGTATTCCGCCTGGGCCTTGCCGGCGAGAATATTCTTATAAAGCTGCCGGCTTGTACATTGAGGCACTTTGTGATGGATCGCGATGTGGTGAAAAACCTGAGATTTATTTTCAAGGACCGATAACGCCTTCAAATCCGCAAAACCACCTTCCCCGTTAAATTCCACGTTTTCTTCATCGCGGATCATGGCGCCCCCTTGGCTGAACGTGACGGTCTGGAGATAACTCGCCCGAGCCAGCAAGTAGCGTGTTGTGAAGAAATCGTATATCCCCGCGCCCTTGCGCTGAAGTTTGCAGAATTCGAGCTGGGCGTTTTCCCCCAAATAAATCTCACCAACCGTGTTCGTGAAGCATGCGCTGGAACCGGACCCCTCATCATGCACGATGATGCGGGCTTTGGCGCCATGGCCGAGCACGATAAGGATCCGGGGATGAAAAACCTCAAATCCCTTTGCCCCGCTTGTTCCCACCCAAAACAAATGGAGGGGATTCTCCAAACACGTACCTGCTGGGAGATAGAGAAAAACTCCTTCCATAAAACAAAAAGTATTAATCAGGGCAAATGGATTGATTTCATGGTCCAACCCGCCGGCCAGATAGGGCT
>JAMWDC010000059.1:3975-9698 GCA_023819025.1 Candidatus Omnitrophota bacterium
ATCGGATCCCTTTCGGAGCTCTGACGACAAACTTTCGAGGATAACACCCTGCGGAAGTTTTCCGAATCTTGACATCCTTTCGGTAAAAATTCCGTCCAGAAAAACCATCCGGCTGTCTTCCTCACCAACGGCGTCGATCTCGGCGAGATCCGACTGCTTCGCAACGGCCGAGGTCTTCCGGTCCCCCTCCATCAAAACGGAATCCAACAGGGGTTCGAGATTCGAATACTTCCAATCTTCATGTTTTCTTGATGGGAATCCGATCTGAAGAAAACGCCGGTAAGCCTTCTCGCGGATCCCGCAAAGCCAATCCCCATCCGATCGTTCCCTGTCAAAAACGCAAACCTGAAACGAATCTCGAAACAATCTCCCTTTTCTATCTTTTCCCATCTGGCCCCTTGTCCTATCCTTTTAACCAGTCAATCCCGCGTTGAGACATCCCGGCCATTGTCCAAAATCCACTCATAACCTTTCTTTTCAAGTTCCAGGGGTAAACTTTTATCGCCGGAATGGACGATCCGTCCATCCAACAGGATATGGACATAATCCGGCTCAACATAATCAAGAATCCGCTGATAATGAGTGATTAAAATCATCGCATTCTGGGGCTGACGCAAGGCGTTCATCCCTCCTGCGACGGTCCGCAAGGCATCGATATCCAAACCGGAATCCGTCTCGTCCAGAATCGCCAGGACCGGCTCGAGGACAGCCATCTGGAGGATCTCGTTTCTTTTTTTCTCTCCCCCTGAAAACCCGTAATTCACCGCGCGGTCCAGAAAATCCTCGGGGATGTCGACCCTTTTCATTTTTGCGCGGAGGATTTCCTCAAATTCGAGAGGGTCCACCTCGGTCTCGCCTTTTGCCTTACGTTTAGCATTGAACGCCATCCGAAGAAAACTTGCATTGTTGACACCCGGTATCTCCACCGGATATTGAAACGCCATAAAAATTCCCCCAAGGGCCCGGTCCTCGGGCTCCATCTCCAAGAGATTTTTTCCCTGGAAAATAACCTCGCCGTCAGTCACTTCAATATGAGGTTCGCCTGCCAAAACTTTGGCGAGCGTGCTTTTGCCCGAACCGTTCGGGCCCATGATGGCATGAATTTCGCCGGCACGAACCTCCAGGGAAATCCCCTTCAAAATATCCCTGGAACCTACCCGACAACTTAAATGACGAATCGACAACATCGCCTGACGCCTGCCTTTCTTCAACCCACCGAGCCTTCCAGTTTGAGTTCTAAAAGCCGAGCGGCCTCCACTGCAAATTCTCCCGGAAGTTCGCGGAAAACCGCTTTACAAAATCCTCCGATGATTGAGGCCATGGCATTTTCGGTCGAAATGCCCCTTTGACGAAAATAAAATAATTGGTCGTCACTCACCTTCGAGGTCGAGGCCTCATGTTCTACCTGACTGGCGGCATTTTGAATGTCCATGGTTGGAAATGTATTCGCATGACATTGGGAACCAATCAATAGCGAGTCGCACTGGGTATAATTTCTGGCGCCGACGGCGGACTTTGCAATTTGCACCAAACCGCGGTAATTGCCGTTCGAGTGCCCCGCAGAAATCCCCTTGGAGATGATCGTACTCCGGGTATTTTTGCCAACGTGGATCATCTTCGTCCCCGTGTCGGCTTGCTGGTAACCCGTGGTCATGGCGACCGAGTAAAACTCGCCGACCGAATGGTCTCCGAGCAAAAGACAACTGGGATATTTCCAGGTAATTGCAGATCCTGTTTCCACCTGCGTCCATGAAATTTTAGAGTTCTTCCCCAAACATTTCCCCCGTTTGGTAACGAAATTAAAGATTCCTCCCCTGCCGGTCTTGGGATCGCCCGCATACCAATTCTGAACGGTCGAATACTTAATCTCGGCATCGTCCAGCGCAACGAGCTCCACGACCGCTGCGTGCAGTTGATGGGTGTCGAACCGGGGAGCGGTGCACCCTTCCAGATAACTGACATAACTATTTTCTTCACAGACGATCAAGGTTCTCTCGAATTGTCCCGAGCGTTCAGTATTAATCCGGAAATAACTGGAGAGTTCCATGGGGCACCGCGTATTTTTAGGAACGTAAACAAAGGAACCGTCCGTAAAGACTGCGGCATTGAGCGCCGCGAAGAAATTATCCGTCGGGGGAACGACCGAACCCATATATTTCTTGATCAAATCCGGGTATTCACAGATCGCTTCGGAAAAGGAGCAAAAAATCACGCCGGCATCTCGCAATCGTTGCTTGAAGGTCGTAGCCACTGAGATACTGTCAAAGATGGCGTCGACCGCAACCCCAGAAAGGTGTTTTTGTTCCACGAGAGGGATCCCCAGTCGGTCGTAAGTCCTCCGAAGTTCCGGATCGACCTCATCGAGACTCTTTGGATTCCGCCTCGCCTGTTTGGGTTCGGAATAATAGATGATCTCCTGATAATCAAGCGGTGGGTAATCCACATGGGCCCAATGCGGCTCTTTCATTTTCTTCCATTGTTCGAAGGCACGAAGCCGGAAATCCAGGACAAATTGCGGTTCGCGCTTATGCCGCGAAATCATACGAATGGTATCGGCGCTGAGGCCTTTGACCATCTTGGCCACTTCGATATCCGTTTTGAAACCGTATGGATATTCGCGGTTCACGAAATCGTTGATATTTTTTGGTTGATCCGCCATTCTGCCCTCGCGACGATGAAACCGGACCAAAATAGTCTGAATTTCCGGTAAAAAAAATTACGCGTTCTGCGCTGTCACATCGCGGTCCAAAGGGAAATCCTCCTCAGCCAGCCCTTTAAGTGTCACCGTGGAATAAAAATTGTCTAATAATTCTTTTGTCTTCAACCATATCGGCTTGACACCGCAAAGGGAGAAATGGGTGCAGACAATATCCTGGCGCAAGCGCGGTTTGCAATAGACATCAAAGGTGCTGCCTTCTAAGGCCTCAACGATCTCCTTTAGATAAATTTCGGACGCGGGTCGAGCCAATACATAGCCGCCTTGATTTCCGTGCTGAGCAGCTACAATATTGGCGGCGCGCAGTTTTTGCAAAATCTTTTCTGTATAGGCGACCGGAAAATTTTCGTCCCGCACGATCTCTTTGACCGTAAGAGGACGGCTATTTTCAGCTTTCGCCATACGGATCAGACAAATCAAACCGTATTCGGTCTTCGTCGTAAATCTCATAGAATGTTTCCTCTTCCCAGCTAAAGTATATCAAATTGGACTAAATCAGTCCAATTTAAAATCCGTATTTCTTCAACGAACTGAGACACTCCTTATCTTAATATATATCAATAAGATAAATTATTTCCGATTTGATCGTGCGCCGTGATAAGAAAGACGGCACAATATAGAGCCCCATAAGGGACTTTTTCCTGCAACAAGTGCATGGGGCAGGACAGGGGTCGATGGCTCGACAAGGTAAGAACATTCATGCTGGCCAATCCAACGCCCTTTAATCCGTTGTTTTATCAAACTACGAGTTAAGACTTCCGGCGTTTCTGTAACTGAACACATCCGCTGTCTGGCGATGCTGGTCTTCGCCGCCGCCGTATATCAGCGCCGGTTTAGCAGTATTCTTTTCATTCAGCTTCTGGTAATAACGCAATCCTTTAAAATAATCCTCATTGATCGTGCTACCCAGCTTCACTTCAACCGGCTTAATGGATGTGCCGCCCTCAAGAAGCACGTCAACCTCATTGCCGACATTGTCACGAAAGAAATAGATATTGCTGTTCTTGCACTGATTTGTCCGGGCCTTCAGAAGCTCGGCAACAACGAAGTTCTCGAATAACGAGCCCTTAAGCGGGTGCTGTGCGATATGCTTGACGTCTTGGATATCCAAAAGATACGATGCCAACCCGCAATCGGTAAAGTATAACTTTGGTGCTTTAATTAGCCGCTTGCCAAAATTGGCGTGGTGCGGACGCACAAAAAATATAATGTAGCATGCCTCAAGCACGCTCAACCAGCTTTTAGCTGTGTTGTGATTAATGCCGCAATCATTGGCCAGATTCGACAAATTCACTATCTGCGCCACCCTGCCCGCGCACAGTTTGATGAATTTCTCGAATTTCGCAAGGTCTTTCACGTTAATAAGTGAGCGGATATCCCGCTCAAGGTAGGTGCTCACATAAAAGGAAAGGGCCTCGGACGGATTAAGCTTCTTATCATGGATCCGGGGATAAAAACCGGTGAAAAGAACCTTATCTATGGGCTTTGCCTTATCAGAATAAATTTCAGTGTATGAGAACGGCAAAAGAACCGCCAAGGCAGTCCTTCCGGCAAGGCTCTGACTCACCGTATTCAAAAGATGAAAATTCTGGCTTCCGGTGAGGATAAAATGGCCGGGCTTGTCTTTTGTATCAACGATCTCTTGAATATACGATACTAACTCCGGAACACGCTGGATTTCATCAATGATAGCGCCATCTTTGTAGCATTCGCCAAGAAAAGCCCTCGGATCATTCTTCGCGTAATTGCGGGTATCGATATTCTCCAAAGAAAAATACTGCCTCTTAGGGAATAATGCCTTGCAAAGGGTGGTTTTTCCGGATTGGCGCGGCCCGGTGATGGTAATGACCGGGTATCGCCGCGCATAATGCAGAATCTTCTCTGAAATGGCTCGTTTTATCATGATCCAAGCATATATTGAGTTTTACACTTTGTCAATCCAATTCGCAATCTGTAAAAGAAATAACACATAGATGTTGAATAGGGAATTGAGCAGGGTAGCATTTATCGCTTCTTTTCCAGCTTGAAATGAATCTTGTAAGTATAAAACTCGATGTTCTGCGTCATCGTAAGCGCCCGGCGAATTTTCTGGTCATCTTCAAAGGCAATAATCACGCCTCGGACGGTCTGCCCCTCTTCCGCTAATTCCTCTTTTACATAGCCCATATAACGCTGGATCTGCCCAATCACCATGTCACTAACGCGGCCTTTCTTGAGCTCAACAACTAAAAGCTCTTTCTTGTCCTTACTAACCGCCAAGATATCAATCGGGCCGGTGTCGCTCTGGTATTGCTGGCCGGTTGTTTCGCCATCTTCTTCATAAATATCATAGTGTTTGCCCAGCTCTGTTGCCTTCCAATTCTGAACCAAGAAGTCTTCGAGATGTTTTTCAAGCGCAAACACATTCGGGTCTTCAATGGTTTCATCCGTCGCGACAATTGAGGGTGGTCGCAATCCGGCAAGAAGCGTCTCGATCTCGCTGGCGTATTTACTAATGGCACTGACCGTACCAATGGCCCCGGTAGAATTCTGGAGCTGTTCGCTCATTTCGTCTCGTAGAATAATCTTGGGAAACCAGCGCACGGCACGCCTGTGCGGAAGCTCCTGACCTTTGTGATATTCATAACCGCCAACGACTTCGCCAGCGTAATACCTGCCCTTTCCATCCGGACACAGGACAACATCGCCAACCTGAACACCTTTGGCAATCGTCCAGAGCATTCCACATGCCAACCCGGCCGAAATCTTCGTTTTACCGGGGTTCTGCTCGATAAAAAGCGGGATAAACTCCTTGTTGAAATCACGCCAGTTATTCGGCAAGCAATTGGTGAGGTCTTTATCTTTGATGAATCCGGCGGCAATAAAATCCCCTTTATACGCCTCCTCCGCGAAGGCGCTTTTTCGGCCAAGCATAATCCTGTAATAATTCTTCATCTTAACAGCCCCCAATTATCTTTAAAGCGAAGACCTTTTTTCAGCATACCTTTCTCGCCATAACGATCGATCA
>JAMWDC010000060.1 GCA_023819025.1 Candidatus Omnitrophota bacterium
ATTTCCTGATAAAACCGCCAGAACGTCCGCATCGGCGGCAACGATAGTATTTCCGAACTTTAAATTTCGGTTCTCTTTTTTGTTTTACGACTAAGCAGGTCTTTGCCATAGGCCGTTGACTCCAAACCTTTCAAATCACCCTTTCTTGAATGGACATCCCAATAATTCCAAAAGTCTCTTCGCTTCCTTGTTCGTTTTCGCGGTTGTTACAAAGGTGACATCCATTCCCTGAATCTTTTTGATTTTGTCATATTCCACTTCCGGGAAAATGATTTGTTCGTTGATTCCCAGGGTCAAATTGCCCTTCCCATCTAAACTTTTTTCGGAGTATCCTCGGAAGTCACGGATACGCGGCATGGCCACGTTAAAAAGCCGATCCATAAATTCATAAAGCCGATACCTCCGAAGTGTCACCTTCAGACCAATGGAAGCCCCTTGACGGAGCTTAAAAGCGGATATTGATTTCTTGGCCCGGGTCACAAGAGGCTTCTGCCCTGTAATCCTGGAGAGTTCGACCGAAAC
The DNA here is from genome assembly GCA_023819025.1 of Candidatus Omnitrophota bacterium. Classification (GTDB taxonomy): domain Bacteria; phylum Omnitrophota; class Omnitrophia; order Omnitrophales; family Aquincolibacteriaceae; genus JAMWDC01. The sequence continues at coordinate 523 of JAMWDC010000060.1, forward strand.
CTGTTCAAAAATCTTGATATCCTCGGCCCCTTCTTTGACACCCATATTCACGACGATCTTTTCAAGCCGGGGCACTTCCATGATGTTTTGATACCCAAATTCCCGCATCATCTGCGGAATCACGTCGTTGCGATACTGCGTCAAAAGTCTAGGAAGTCGAATTTTACCTGTTACCATGGGTCGGCTCATAAGATTTCGTGACATTTGTGACAAACACGCTGCTTCGTGCCATCGGCCAAAAAATTATAAGAAATACGCGTGGGGTGCGAACACTTCGGACAAATAAACATGACATTCGAAATCGCCAGTTTCTCTTCCATTTGAGCAATGCCCCCTTTAGGATTATCCTTAGTCCGGCGCGTCGCTTTCTTCATATAATTAACTTTTTCAACCAAAAGCATTCCTTCTTTGGGAAAGATTTTCATTACCCGGCCCTTTTTGCCGCGGTCTTTCCCGGAAATCACCATGACCTGATCATTTTTTCTGATACGCATGTCTAAACGACCTCCGGAGCCAACGAGATAATTTTGGTGAACTCCCGATCGCGCAATTCGCGTGCGACAGGTCCGAAAATTCGAGTGCCCCGCGGATTCTTCTGATTATCAATTAAGACCATGGCATTGGAAGAAAACTTAACCGTGGATCCGTCTTTTCGCCGTATGGGAGACCGTGTTCGGACGATGACCGCCTTGACCACTTCGCCTTTCTTTACATTACTCTCCGGCAGGGCCTCTTTGACTGTGGCAGTAATAATGTCACCAATCATGGCGATCCGCTTGCCATGACGACCGAGCACACCGATCATTGATGCCTTCTTAGCACCGCTATTATCCGCAATTTCCAATATGGTCCTTAATTGAATCATTCTTGGCTCAATACCTTGATAAGCCGCCAGCGTTTTGTTTTCGAAAGGGGCCGGGTTTGGACAATCTGCACCTTATTGCCCATCTTGGCTTCATTTTTTTCGTCATGCACTGCATACTTTATTTTTTTTCGAACCACCTTTTGATAAACCGGATGCCGTACCTGACGCGTCACTTCAACGATGATGGTTTTCTGCATTTTATCGCTGACGACCACGCCGTCGCGTACCGGAGGCCGACTTGTTCTAGACACGGTTGGACTCACGCCTTAATCCTTTCCCTTTTCTTTTCGTTGATGATTGTCAGGATTCGGGCAATGTCACGTTTGGTCTCTTTGAGAGCCGATTGCCTTTCAAGCTTGCCCGTCTTCGCCTGAAAACGGTATTGCATCAGCACCTTTTTGAGCTGATTCATCTTCACTTAAATTATTTAAGTCCTGCATTTTTAGCATGAGTGTTCAAATCCCCGTACGTTTCACGAACTTGGTCCGGAAAGGAATCTTATGAGCACAGAGTCTCATGGCGGACCGGGCCAACTGCTCGGGAATGCCTCCCATTTCAAAAAGAACCCGTCCCGGTTTAATGACCGTCACGTAATACTCAGGTGCGCCCTTCCCTTTACCCATTCGCGTCTCAGCCGGTTTTTTGGAAAAGGCCTTATCCGGAAAAATACGAAGCCAAATCTTTCCGCCACGTTTCACATGACGCGACAAGGCGACTCGGGCAGCTTCCAGCTGGATGGAAGTCAACCAACCGCAATCAAGGGCCTTCAGGCCGTATTCGCCGAAGGCCAATTCATTGCCGCGGGTGGCGACACCGCTCATCCAACCCCGCTGCTGCTTCCGGTATTTAACCCGCCGCGGCATTAAAGGCATGGTTTAATCTCCTTCTTCCTCATCGTGCGTTGGGCTCTCGCCCTCCGCGGGTGCTTGACTGCGGTCTTTGGAACCTGAGGGCGATTCGGATGTCTCCGGAGCTTCGTCGCCATCTTTGGGAGTTGAGGCTTCGTGCAAGGCATCGGTTTTACCCTGTTTTTCCCCTTCCTCCTGAGATCGGGCCCGTTCCATCAATTCGTGTTCAAGCTTTTTGCGCTGATCGGCCTCTTCTTTTTTCACTAAAATTTCGCCCTTATAAATCCAAACTTTCACCCCGATGGTCCCGTAGGTCGTGAAGGCCTCGGCAAATCCATAATCGATATCCGCGCGAAACGTCCCCAGGGGAACCTTTCCTTCGTGATATTTCTCCGTGCGCGCAATCTCGGCACCGCCCAATCGCCCTGCACATTGAACCTTAATCCCCAAAGCGCCTTTGGCCATTGCCAATTGAACCGCCTTTTTCATAGCCCGGCGAAACCCTACACGTTTCTCAAGCTGTAAAGCGATGTTTTCCGCCACAAGTTGGGCTTCGACCTGAGGCAACTTGACCTCTTTAATATCTACAAAAAGTTCACTGCCTGTAATCTCCGCGAGTTCTTCTTTGATCCGGTCGATTTCTTGCCCCCGTCGGCCGATAATGACTCCGGGCCGGGCCGTATAAATCCGGACTCGAACTCTCCCGCTTGAGCGCTCAATTTCAATATTGGAAATGCCTGCAAACCCCAATTTGTCTTTCAAATATTTGCGAAGCTTCAGATCTTCTTCCAAGAGATCCGCAAAATTTTTCTTGGTGGCAAACCACTTTGCTTTCCAGGGTTTGATGTATCCGACCCTCAACGAATAGGGATGTGCTTTTTGTCCCAAGATATCCTCCTCGAATTATTGTTTTGCCGCGGCGATTTTTTTCTTCGATTCCTTTTGAGTTTTTTTATCCGCTGTTGGCTTTTCCTTTCGTTCCGCCTTTTCAGCGGGTCCTGCGGGTGAGGTCCATTTCTTGACCCCCTCTTTAACCACCAGGGTCAGATGCGTGGTTCTTTTCAGGAGCCGGTCGGCACGTCCCATGGATCGCGCCATAAACCGCTTATACGTACTCCCACCGTCAGCCCGAACCTCCGAAACATAAAGACGATCCTGATCCATGCCTAAAACCTTGGCATTGGCAACTGCAGTTTTCAAAACCTTTTCGGCCAACCGGGCTGCCTTTTTCTTAAAGGTCATTAGAATTTCAAAGGCCCGACCCGTCGGCTTGTGACGGATGGTATCAATCACCAACCGCACTTTTCTGGGGGCGATCCTTAAATATCTTGCAACGGCCCGAGCCGACCGCTGACTTTTCTCGGACATTGTTTCTTGTGAATCCCCGACTTTTTTCATAGCCTATTTCATGCCCGATCTTATGTTTTTGCCGAAAGCGCCATCTGTTTTGCTTTGTCACCCGCAGCGCTGTGTTTTTTAAAAATCCGCGTCGGCGAAAACTCTCCGAGCTTATGCCCGACCATGTTTTCGGTGACAAACACATTATGAAATATTTTTCCGTTATGAACGGCAAAGGTCACTCCCACAAAATCCGGAACGATAGTCGTCCGGCGGGACCAAGTCTTAATCGGACGGCGATCTTTGATATTCCTCGCCTTCAATGCCTTTTTTAACAGTTTCTGATCGACGTAAACACCTTTTTTGGATGAACGACTCATTTTCTGCGATCCTTCACGATATACCGGCTTGAGGGTTTGTAAAGTTTTCGGGTCTTGAGCCCTTTGGCTTGCTGCCCCCACGGGCTCTGAGGATGATTCCCTCCTTTGGACTTTCCTTCTCCGCCGCCCATCGGATGATCGACGGGATTTCTGGCGACGCCGCGGCTACACGGCCGAATTCCCAACCAGCGGGCTCGTCCTGCTTTTCCTAATCTTATATTTTCATGATCAGGATTCGAACACTGCCCGACAGTGGCGTAGGACTCCAGGCGGATCATGCGGATTTCGCCGGAAGGAAGTTTGACATGGGCATAATCATTTTCCTTGGCAAGGATCTGCGCCGAATTACCGGCTGATCGCACCAACTTGCCGCCCAATCCCGGATCGAGTTCAATATTATGGATAAATGTCCCTTCCGGAATATTTCTCATGGGGAGGTGATTGCCCACTTTGACTTCCACTTCGGCCCCGCTCATGACGGTATCACCAACATGCAAACCGTCCGGGCACAGAATGTAACTTTTTTGGCCGTCCGTATATTCCACCAACGCAATCCGGGAGCTGCGATTCGGATCGTACTCAACTGTCAAAACTTTAGCCGGTACCCCATACCGGTTGCGTCGGAAATCAACCAAACGAAGCCGTTGCTTGTGTCCCCCTCCCCGGTGACGGGCGGTAATGTGCCCATGGGCATTGCGCCCCCCGGTTTTTTTCAAAGGTTCCGTCAACGGCTTGTAGGGTCGATCCGTGGTAATTTCCGAAAAATCAGATACATTGCCGAATCGTCTCGTCGGGGTTGTGGGTTTAAATTTGATCAAAGCCATAAGTAATCTCTAATTATCCTCCCTAAGCCGTAACATCTATTTTTTCACCCTTTTTCAGGGTCAGGATCGCCTTTTTCCAATCCGGGGTTTGCCCCGCCTGATGGCGGACACGTTTCCATTTCCCGCCGACATTCATCACATTAACTTTTGTGACATGAACGTTAAAAACTTTCTCAATAGCCGATTTGATCTGTTTTTTATTCGAAGCAGGGTGAACCCGAAATGCATACTTGGCAGTTTCACCTGTCGTCTTCAAGATCTTTTCCGTAATCACGGGCTCCAGAATAATATCGTTCAAATGCAGCTTCATGATTTATCGTTTTCCCCTTGGATATCCGAAATCTCCACTAAATTGGCGCTGGGCAACAAGCGGTTTTCAATTAACGGCAATGCCTCATGTTCGATCACCAACTTTTCATGCTGAAGGACGTCATAAGCGCTGAAATCGGTCGCCCGGGCGATCTCTATGAGCCGACGCAGGTTGCGGCTCGCACGCTTCAAATTAGGCTCAACCTCCTTGACGATGCAAAGTGAATGTTTGCCTGCCAAAGGCAGCGATTTCACGATATCCACAAATTCTTTTGTCTTGGGGCTTTCAAGTTTTACATCCTCTAAGACTAATACATTTTTTTGACCCGCCCGCAAACTCAGGACGGAAAGGAGTGCTTTCCGGCGAATTTCCTTGGACATCCTCACGGAGTAGTCCCGGGGATGGGGCCCAAAAACGGTTCCCCCTCCCCGCCAAATCGGGGAACGCGAAGATCCGTGACGGGAACGGCCTGTCCCTTTCTGCCGCCAAGGTTTCTTACCGCCCCCCCTGACCTCTTTGCGGGTTTTAGTATCCGCTGTCCCACGCCTGAGATTCGCCGAGTAGGCATTGCGAACCAATTCTATAAGACGATCATTCACCCGGACATTAAAAATTCCCGGGTTCAGAACTAGATCACCTTTTTTCTTGCCTTCTTTTGAATAAATCGGCGCTTTCATGAGAGTTGCTTTTATCTTCGCTTGAAATGAGAAAACAATCTCCTGCTTCTAGGTCTTCTAAATTAAAACCTCTTCAGCGAATAAATTCCGCCTTGCATTTTCCCGCACGGCGAGTCTTGAAACCTGCCCACATCAGGACTGTTTTTTGGAATCTTCCGACTTGCCTTCCTCTGGCGAAGCTTGTTCGCGGGGTTTCATGGACTCCGATGGGGCCGTCTCTGGAGCAGTCCCAAGCGACACCGGAGACTCCTCCATCACCTTCCACTCATGAGCCTTGCCCCTTTTCAGAGCAGTCCGAATCACAACATACTCTTTCTCAACGCCCGGCACACTTCCCCGGACCACGAGAAGATGATTCCCTTTATCCACCTTCACTACCTTCAGATTCTGTACCGTCACCTGAGCATCTCCCATATGCCCGGCGGCTTTCATTCCTTTAACAACCCTCGACGGAAAGGACGACGCACCAATCGAGCCCGGCACTCGGCCAAACATCGATCCATGGGACTTGCTCAGACTTCCTTTAAAATGATGCCGTTTCACAACGCCCTGAAAACCTTTACCGATGGAAACGCCGACAATATCCACAAAATCACCGACCGAGAAATTGTCCACCGTCAGCTGCTGTCCGATCTTCAAATCGCCGATATGATCCGTACGGATTTCGCGAACCCATTTGAGCAGAGGCAGTCCCCGTTTTTTAAATTGCCCCGCCCTGGGTTTGTTCAATCGTTTCTCTCTGACCGTGTCGAAACCGAGCTGAACCGCGGTATAACCATCCCTTTCCTTGGTCCGCAGATTGGTGACGTAACACGGACCTGCCTCAAGCACCGTCGCAGGTATTTGATGACCTTCGTCGTCAAAAATTTGTGTCATGCCTACTTTTTTCCCAAGTAATCCAATCATCACTTTGTCCCCGTACGCAGGTATTACAATTTAATTTCTACATCCACGCCTGCCGGCAGATCTAATTTCATCAAGGCATCGACCGTGCGGGATGTTGGTTCCTCGATATCAATCAAGCGCTTGTGAGTTCGCATCTCGAACTGATCACGAGCCTTTTTATCGATCGTCGGACCGCGCAAGACCGTCGTCTTCCAGATATGGGTCGGAAGAGGAATCGGTCCAATCACTTTGGCCCCGGTACGTTTTGCGGTGCTCACGATTTCCAAAACCGACTGATCCAAAATTCGGTGATCGTGAGCCCGCAGCTTTATCCGAATTGTCTCTTTGGCTGCTGCCATACTCGCCTCATAATCCCTTTTTTTTATCCCGCAATAATTTTCTCGGCAATTTGCTTGGGGACCTCCTGATAACTGTGCGGCTCCATAGTATAAGTTGCCCGACCCTGCGAGAGGGAGCGAATGGATGTTGCATATCCAAACATCTCTGCCAAGGGAACGAGCCCCCGGATGGATTTCAGATGCCCGCGGTTTCCCATCTCCTGAATGACGCAGCGTCTGGAATTAAGATCCCCAATAATATCCCCCATATATTCTTCGGGTACGACAACCTCGACCGACATGATCGGCTCCAGCAAAATCGGCTTGGCTCTCCGAAAGGCCTCTTTGAATCCTAATATCGAGGCCATCTTAAAAGCGATTTCCGATGAGTCGACCTCGTGGAAACTACCGTCAAAAACCGTGGCCTTCACATCCGTCACGGGATAACCGGCTAAAATACCGTTACTACAAGCTTCGTAGACACCGTCTTCCACGGCCGGGATGTATTCCCGCGGAATGGCACCGCCGACAATTTCATTCTTAAATTCGATCCCCTTGCCGCGTTCAAGCGGTTCGATCCTCAAGAAACAATGCCCATATTGACCCCGACCGCCAGTCTGCTTGATGAACTTTCCTTCCGCCTCCGCCGTGGTACTGATGGTTTCCTTATAAGCGACCTGCGGCTTCCCGACATTGACCTCCACGTTGTACTCCCGTTTCAAAATATCAATCTTGATATCCAGGTGTAACTCGCCCATCCCGCCGATCAAGGTCTGCTGGGTCTCTTGATCTGTTTTCACACAAAAGGTTGGATCCTCAAACACAAGCCGCTGTATAGACTCAGCCATTCGGTCACGGTCTGCTTTTGTCTTCGGCTCGATCGCCATCCAAATCACAGGCTCGGGAACGAAGAGGGACTCCAGAACGATCGGATGGTTCTCGTCGCACAGGGTATCTCCTGTCTTCACGTCTTTAATCCCCACAATGGCGCAGATATTGCCGGCATGGGCCTCGTTGATTTCCTCGCGTTTGTTTGCATGCATCAACAACAGCCGACCGACACGTTCTTTCCGCCGAGTGCGGGGGTTATAAATATAAGTGCCCGACTTCAGAATGCCGGCATACACACGGACGTAAGTTAAGGAACCAACGAATTTATCACTTGCAATCTTAAAGGCAAAACCCGTAAGCGGCGCATCATCACTGTGCGGACGTGTTATTTCGGCATCATCGTTCGGGTTGATCCCTTTAACCTCGGCGACTTCCTTGGGGGAAGGAAGATAATCCACCACAGCGTCCAAAAGCTGCTGAACCCCCTTGTTCTTAAGGGAGGAACCACAGATGACGGGCGTAATCTTAATAGCGATCGTCGCCCGGCGGATCGCCGACTTCATCTCTTCCACCGTGGGTTCAACTCCTTCGATATACTTTGCCATCAGTTCGTCGTCCTGCTCCGCCACTTTCTCAATCATCACCTCGCGCGCCTTTTTGCAGACTTCGAGATATTCCTGCGGGATATCGATCTCGTCAAATTTCGCACCCAAGGTCTCATCGTGAAAAACCATGGCCTTCATCTTAATCAGGTCGATGACGCCTTTGAAACTTTCCTCACGCCCTAAGGGCCATTGAAGCGGAACGGCATTTGTCCCTAATTGTTCACGCATCTGTTTAATATTTTTTTCAAATTCCGCACCCACGCGGTCCATCTTATTAATAAAAGCAATCCGGGGAACATGATAACGATCGGCCTGACGCCAAACAGTTTCAGACTGAGGCTCTACGCCTTCGACGGCACCAAAGACCGCCACACATCCATCAAGCACGCGTAACGATCGCTCGACCTCGATCGTAAAATCGACGTGACCGGGGGTATCAATAATATTGATCCGGCAATCCCTCCAGAAACAGGTTGTCGCAGCAGAGGTAATCGTAATCCCTCGTTCTTGTTCCTGCTCCATCCAATCCATGACCGCGGTCCCGTCGTGAACTTCCCCGATTTTATAGGTGCGGCCGGTATAGTAAAGAATGCGCTCGGTGGTCGTGGTCTTGCCGGCATCGATGTGAGCGGCAATTCCGATGTTACGGATTTTCTCTAACGGATAAAATATATTTGCACTTTCAATAACCATCGCTTTTCCTATTTCCCTCGCTGTCAGGTACGATTCTCGAAAAAGAGCACCGTCCCCTGTATTGTTTCCTGCTTTCTTTTCTTACCAACGGTAGTGAGCAAAGGCCCGGTTTGATTCCGCCATTTTATGTACGTCTTCTCTTTTCTTCATCGTCGATCCGGTTTTGTTATAACAATCCAATAATTCTTCAGCGAGCTTCACATTCATGGGTTTACCTTTCCGGCTTTTGGCAAACCCCCGGATCCATCGCATGGCCAAGCTACAACCCCGTTCGTGTCCGACGGTCACGGGCACTTGGTAGGTTGCGCCTCCGACACGTCGCGACTTGGTTTCCAAAAGGGGACGGACATTGTCCAAGGCCTGCTTGAACACCTCCAGCGGCTCCTTGCCCGCGTCGCGCAGCAGACCCGACACGGTGACGTTCGTCGACGTCCCGATGATCGTGATCACCCCGCCGAACACCGCGGCGTAGCTGAACGGCATGAGGAACCGAGACGCGCTCCGGCCGGTGCGTCGT
>JAMWDC010000061.1 GCA_023819025.1 Candidatus Omnitrophota bacterium
ACGCGAAGGGATCGATATCGGAGGGATTGTTTACGACCGTACCCGGCCCACCACTCTCAAGACCCGAGTCATTGCCCATTCTCAACAGGTTGTACGTTTTGACCGTGAGAAAGCTGAAGACATCTCAAAGGAGGATCTAAACAAAATTCTTCGGTTCGTTCATGACAAGATTCAAACCGTTGATACGGTTGTCATTGAAGATTACGGCAAAGGGGTGGTTCAGCCGCGTCTGATCAAGGGAATTGTCCGGTTGGCCCGACGGTTCAAAAAACCGGTCCTGGTGGATCCCAAAGAGAAAAATTTCCCATATTATTCGGGTGTCACAGTCATTACGCCGAATCGTAACGAGGCTTATCAGGCAATGGAAAACGGACTTGGAAGGCACCGGCAATACACGCTCGAGGAAGTCGGCAGGTGGTTACTCAAAAAATATCAATTACAAGCTGCCCTGATTACTTTGGGTGAGGAAGGTATGGCCCTCTTTGAAAAGAACGGTTCGGTAACCCAGATTCCGACGACAGCCCGTGAGGTTTACGATGTTTCCGGTGCCGGCGATACTGTCATTGCAATTTTGGGTTTAGCCTTGGCAACCGGTGCCAAAATGCGGGATGCGGCTATACTCTCCAACCTTGCGGCCGGCATCGTGGTCGGAAAATTAGGGACCGCCGTTGTCTTGCCTGAAGAACTTCAGTGTGCGGTGGAATCACTGGTATGATAAAAGTCGTGGGTGTTATTCCAGCAAGGCTTCGTTCGACACGGCTGAAGGAAAAAGTGCTGGAGCCGATCTGCGGCCGTCCGATGATTCAGCATGTCTGGGAACGTGCAAAGCAGGCTGAGAAATTAACCGATCTCATCGTTGCCTGCGACGATCCGAGGATCGAGATGTGCGTCCGAAATTTCGGAGGGAAGGCATTCCTGACCCGGCTGGATCATCCCAACGGGACATCCCGGGTGGCTGAAATTGCTGGGCGCGTGAGCGCAGAGGTTTTTGTCAATATCCAGGCCGATGAACCCATGATTCATCCCCAGGCCATCAACGCCCTTGCAGATGTCTTCGCTCATCATGCCGAGACGGACGTTGCTACACTGGCGGTCCGTTGCCGCGAGCGGGCCGATTATGAGAATCCGAATGTGGTGAAGGTCATCTGCGACGAACGAGGAGATGCGATTTATTTTTCGCGTTCCCCGATTCCTTTTTACCGGGACGGAATTGGCGAGTCTTTTTCCTACCTGAAACATTTGGGGATTTACGGTTACCGGAAAGATTTTCTTCTGCAGTTTGTCGGTTGGAAACCGGGTATCTTGGAAGGCGCCGAGAAACTTGAGCAGTTGAGAATTTTGGAACGAGGATTCAAAATACGCGTCCTGGAGACCCCATACGATTCTTTCAGTGTCGATACACTGGAGGATCTAAGATTCGTGGAACAGAAATTGAAAAATCGAAGTGTTCACGGCACTGCAAAGGCCGGGTAAAATGCCGAAATATATTTTTATTACGGGAGGGGTGGTATCCAGCTTGGGCAAGGGAATTGCCTCTGCATCGATCGGGCGCATCCTCGAGGCCAAGGGCCTCAAAGTCACTTTGCAGAAATTCGATCCGTATATCAATGTCGATTCCGGTACCATGAATCCGTATCAGCACGGCGAGGTGTACGTGACTGAAGATGGGGCGGAAACGGATTTGGACCTCGGGCATTATGAGCGATTTACCAATATCGTCGCCGGACGGGTCAATAATACCACTGCTGGCCAGATCTATCATGAGGTTATTGCCAAAGAACGCCGCGGTGATTTTCTGGGCGCAACCATTCAGGTGGTGCCGCATATCACGGATGCGATCAAGGAAAGAATCCGAGAAGCCACCCGGGGCAGACGTGTTGACATTGTTCTCTCTGAGATCGGCGGAACCGTCGGTGATATCGAGTCCCTTCCTTTTTTGGAAGCGGTCCGCCAGTTTCGTCACGAAGTTGGGCGGGAGAATTCTCTCTTTATTCATCTGACCTTGGTCCCCTTTATCCGCGCCGCCGGCGAACTGAAAACAAAGCCGACTCAGCACAGCGTGGGGACCTTGCGGGAAATCGGTATCCAGCCGGACATTCTGATTTGCCGGACCGAGAAAAAATTGACCAAGGCCTTGAAGGACAAAATAGCCCTTTTCTGCAACGTTGATGCCTCAGCCGTGATTGAGGCGCGGGATGTCCCTACCATCTATCAAGTTCCGTTAATGTTTAAAGAGCAAAAATTAGACGAGGTCATTTGCCGTTACTTAAGAATCGAGTATAAGGCCGGGAGTTTGTATCATTGGCAGAAACAAGTGGTCCAGAAGGTTCTTTCGCCGAAGACCTCGGTTAAAATTGCAGTGGTCGGGAAATACATAGAATTGCAGGATGCTTATAAGTCGATCTACGAAGCGCTGAGGCACGGGGGCATTGCCAATGATGCCGAGGTGGTTATCAAGCGCGTCAATGCCGAAAAACTTTTAAAGAAAACGGCGGGGTATCATTTAAAAGGTGTTTTCGGCATTTTGGTCCCCGGCGGGTTCGGGATGCGAGGTATTGAGGGTAAGGTCAGCGCCATCCAGTTTGCCCGGGAAAACAAGGTACCCTTTTTGGGGATTTGTCTCGGGATGCAGTGCGCGACGATTGAATTTGCCCGTAACGTGTTGCAGTGGAAAGCCGCGAATTCGACCGAATTCAATAAAAAAACACCTTACCCGGTTATCAGTTTGCTGGAGGAACAGGAGGGAATCGAAAACCTCGGGGGAACGATGCGGCTTGGGGCTTATCCCTGCCATGTCAAGAAAGAGACACTTGCGTATCGGGCCTATCGAAGCGAAGAGGTGATGGAGCGACACCGTCATCGTTATGAGTTCAATAATAAATACCGGGAGATTTTTCAGAAGAACGGGTTGCGTATATCCGGTATCTCACCGGGTGGAAAATTGGTTGAGATCATTGAGATCGAGGATCATCCATGGTTTGTGGCATGTCAGTTTCATCCAGAGTTTAAATCCAAACCGGACAAGGCGCATCCTCTTTTCCGTGAGTTTATCAAAAGTGCCCTGGACTATCAGGAGAAAAGTAAACCGCCCGCGGGTTCGACTTCAGTCGGTTCCGAAATTTCCAACAAGGAAGCCGAAAAACCAGTTCTGGCTATAGAAAGGCCCACTTAATTCCATGCCGATTCAACCCGTTTCCCTTCGCTCGATCGTTTTTGGAGATCCTAAAAATTTTGTTCTGATCGGTGGCCCTTGTGTTATTGAAAGCGAGGAAAGCAGCCTGCGCCACGCGGAAAAAATTTCAGGAATTGCCAGTACCCTGAAGATTCCTTACGTGTTCAAGTCCAGTTACGATAAAGCGAATCGGTCTTCGTCCAAATCCTTCCGCGGACCCGGCCTTCAAAAAGGCTTGAAAATCTTAGCCAAGGTCAAACAAGAATTCAATATTCCGGTCCTAAGCGATGTCCATTGCAAAGAGGAGGTTAAAGCAGCAAGCGAGGTGTTGGATATCCTGCAAATTCCTGCCTTCCTTTGTCGGCAAACCGATTTAATTTTCGCGGCAGGTCGGTCCGGCAGAATCGTCAATGTCAAGAAAGGCCAGTTTCTTTCTCCCTGGGAGGCGAAAAATATTGTGGACAAACTCGAAGAAGTCGGATGCCGGAAAATTTTGCTGACGGAACGCGGCGTCATGTTCGGGTATCAAAATCTTGTGAGTGATTTCAGGTCGATTCCCGTGATGCGTAGCCTAGGGTATCCCGTGGTTTATGATGTGACCCATTCCGTTCAGCTTCCGGGTGGCAAGGGAGATGTCTCGGGGGGCATGGTGGAATTTATACCTCTCTTGGCCCGTTGCGGTATTGTAGCCGGCGCCGATGCAATATTTATTGAGATTCACGAAAATCCCGCTCGAGCGCTTTCGGATTCGGCCAATTCATTAGATTTGAAAAAATTAAAATCCCTCCTGGAAACTCTGGATGCTTTAAAAAAGACGATGTCGTCCGTCAAGGAGATGCAAGGATGAGCCAGACAGTCCTTCAAACGGCGCGGCACATTCTAGCCATTGAGGCTCGGGCGATCCAGCGGTTAAGACGCCGCATTGGAAAAAGTTTCGAGAGGGCCCTTGAGATCATGTATCGGTGTAAGGGACGGGTTATCATTACTGGGATGGGCAAGCCGGGATTGATTGCCCGAAAAATTGCGGCGACGCTCGCCTCCACGGGAACTCCAAGCCTGTTTCTCCATCCCGCCGAAGCCGTTCACGGAGATTTGGGCATGATAACCGAAGAAGACGTGTTGATCGCGATTTCCAACAGCGGCGAAACTGAGGAAATCCTCAAGATCCTTTCCACCATCAAAAAAATCGGCATCGCCTTAATCACCATGACCAGCAATCCCCAGTCGACTTTGGCACAGAACGCGGATGTGGTTTTAGATCTGGGAGTGGATCGTGAAGCCTGTCCTCTGAATCTAGCGCCTTCCGCTTCGACGACCGCCGCATTGGCCATGGGAGATGCCTTGGCGTTATCTTTATTGAAGAAAAAGGGATTTCAGACCGAAGATTTTGTTAAGCTTCATCCGGGCGGCAGTTTGGGGCGGAGATTGCTGAAGGTCAAAAATCTCATGAGGCGCGGCAAGGCCCATCCGACTGTCCATCCGGAAACACCCGTCCATCGGGTTTTATTGTCTATTACGCGGGCACGGGCCGGATGTTGTTCCATTGTGGATCGCCGCGGAAAACTCATAGGAATTTTTACGGATGGGGACCTGAGAAGGTGTTTGCGGGACGACGGTGAAAAGGTTTTACGAGAACCCGTCCGGAATGTGGCCACCATGAAACCTCTGACCATTTATGAGAACAAATTGGCAGCCGAAGCCCTCCATATTCTAAGATCGAAAAAGATCGACGAGCTTCCGGTCGTAGATCGGAAGGGCAGAGCCGTGGGACTGCTGGATGTTCAAGATCTCCTGAAGGCAGGATTCGTGTAATGGCGAAGAATAAATTTTATCGTTTCCCTCTTTATCTGCTCGTCCGTTTTTGGGCAGCGGTTGTCTGTGTCCTGCCTCGTTCCTGGGCGCTTGTGTTAGGCCGTCGCATTGGGCGGTTTGGGTTTTATTGCGTGAGACGCCACCGTGAAAAGGCCCTCCTGCATTTACGGATGGCTTTCGGACACGAGAAGTCCGAAGAGGAAATTCGTGAACTGGCCCAAAAGGTTTTCGAACATATGGTGCAGACGGCCGTGGATATTCTTCAATTTCCCAAACTCAATCAAAAAAAAGTTGCGCGGATGGTAGATCCCGGCAATGCCTTCAAAATGTATGATGAGATTTTGGGCGAAGGCAAAGGTTTGATCTCCTTGACGGCCCATCTTGGGAATTGGGAACTTTTGGCAGGTATTTTTGCGTTGAAAGGTTACAAGGGCGCGGTGCTTGCACGGCGAATTTACTATGATCGTTATGATCGGTGGATTCTTAGCTTGCGCAAGTCCATCGGGATCCCGCTGACAATTTATCGGGATGAATCGGCGAAGAAGATCTTGACCCTTCTAAGGCACAATCAAATCATCGGCATGCTGCCCGATCAAGATACGGACAGTTTAAAAGGTATCTTTGTTCCTTTTTTCGGACGGCCCGCTTATACCACGGAAGCGCCTGTAAGAATTGCCCTTGCGACCGGCGCACCTATTGTGACCAACTTTTTGATTCGTGAAAAAGGCGATCGGTATCGCGTGGTGGTTCGTGATGTGATCCGGCCGGTTGTGGAAACGACGCGCCAGGAAGCCATACAAAAGTATACGGAACAGTGGATGTACAGTTTCGAAAGTATGATTCGTCAATACCCGGAACAGTGGGCTTGGATGCATCCCCGGTGGAAGACACAACCGGAACCGGAGGTCAAGAATCTGTGTCGTATGGCGGTATAGGACGGCGCAGGAAGGAATCCAGATTTTTCGATCAATTTTTTGATTCATAAGGAGCCAATATTTCAATGATCAAAAAGACACTTATCGCTATCGTTAGTTTTGTCGTGCTTTATGTCGGTGTGGTTCAGGTTCAGGTTCATTTTGCGAGGCATTTTTTTCGTCACGCCTCCGAAGGAACACAGAAGGAAGAGTTGCGCCAAAAACTTTATACCTTTTCTTTTACTAAGTATTCAGCGGATGGCGAGAAGGAGATTGAGATCGAAGGGGATTCAGCGGATGTGCTCACCCAAGCGGTCGATCTGATGAATGTTGTCGCCAAGGCCTATGCCGAGGAGGTCCCGGTCACGATCACTGCGGACGGAGGGCGTTATCACAAGGACACCAATACGGTTCATCTTCAGGAAAACGTTGTAGCAACTACAGAAAACGGAACCCGCCTTTTGACCGAAGAACTGGATATCGACCCGACCAAAAAGACCGTGGCAACCGATGTCGAGGCCGAGGTCAAAAAAGATAATATCAATGTCAAAGGCTTGGGGGCCTTTGGGGATTCCAGGCTGAAGAATGTCAAATTCAAGAAGAACGTGACGGTGGTGATCCAGTCCGACGAGACGCCGACTGAAGGCGGTCCCACAATCATCACCTGCGATGGCCCACTTGTCATCGATTACGAAAAAAACATCGCCCATTTCAAAGACAATGTTGTCGCGGAAGATCACCGGGGGAAACTCACTGCCGATTTAATGGATGTTTACTATAATAAAGTCAGCCGCAGGGTTTCCAAAATCGTAGCCCTTGGCAATGTGGTGGTCGAGAATCCGGACGGCAATAAAACCTACAGTGACAGCGTGATTTACCTCGCTACGGAAGGGAAGATTATTCTCGGCGGCGATGCCGAGGCCCTTTATGTCGACGATAGCAAAATCGATCTTGACGAGGATCTCCGGTAATGTATCTGCTTGAAACGAAACAGCTCAAAAAATCCTATCGTGGACGAACGGTTGTGGATGGTGTTAGCATCAACATTTCCCGTGGAGAAATCGTGGGCCTTTTGGGTCCTAACGGTGCTGGGAAAACCACGACTTTTTACATGACCGTTGGTGTCATATGTCCCGATGAGGGACAGATTTTCTTTCGCGGCGAAGAGATCACCCGTCTTCCCATGTACCAGCGGGCCCGTTTGGGAATCGGTTATCTGTCCCAGGAACCTTCCATTTTTAGAAAATTGACGGTCGAAGAAAATATCATGGCTATTTTGGAAACGCTCGATATCCCGCAAAAAGAACGGGATCGGCGTTTGCAGCGTTTGTTGGACGATCTCAATATTGCTTATTTGGCGAAGAACAAGGCGTATACTCTTTCCGGCGGAGAGCGGCGCCGTTTGGAAATCACGCGGGCCCTGGTGACGAATCCATCCTTGCTTTTGCTTGATGAACCGTTTAGCGGTGTCGATCCGATTGCGGTTTTTGAGGTTCAGAAAATTCTTCATAAATTGAAAGCACAGGGATTAAGTATCCTCCTGACCGATCACAGTGTTCGGGAGACGTTGGCCATTACGGAGCGGTCCTATTTATTATACGAAGGGAGGATCGAAGTTTCAGGCACCTCAAAATTCCTGGCTTCGGATTCTAAGGCGCGGGAACTTTATTTGGGCGAAAAATTTACATTGGGATAATATATTTCGTGATGGGCCAAACCGTTCTTCGATCAATATGCCGTTGGCACTAAAGCGGGAGACCGCAGGTCCTGCGATCGTGAAGGGACGACGTATTCAGACAAAACCGATATTTTTGGAAGAGTCCAGCATGGAGGTGGAGCTTTCGCGAGATATCTTTCTTGTATTTTTGAATGCAGCACCCCAAAAAGCAAATGTTCTCTACAAACAAAACAATGGAAATTACGGGCTCATGAAGTCAGGATTCTAAGAAGGACGGCGAAAGAGTATCTCCGCAAATCCGTTTTGCTTAGAATCATTGTGAGAGTGACTAAATAAAAAAGTCTTTGGTAGGAGGGTCGATTAAAAATGAAAATTACAGAATTTCTTGATAAACGAGGGATCAAACTAGGGATGGAGGCGACGGAGAAGGAAGACGCCATCAAAGAACTCGTAGATGTCCTGGCCTCGATAAAGGATATCGGCGACAAAAAAACCATCGTCCGGGCGCTCATCGAGCGTGAGAGCTTGGGGTCGACCGGGATCGGTCAGGGGATTGCCATTCCCCACGGAAAGACCGATCGCGTGGACACGCTCGTATCAGTCTTGGGGATCAGTTACAAGGGAGTTAATTTTGAGGCCCTCGACGGCGAACCGGTTTATATTTTCTTTCTTCTGGTCGCGCCGAAAGAGACATCGGGACCTCATTTGAAAGCCTTGGCCCAGATCTCGAGACTCCTTCGCGATACTTATTTTTGCGAACTGCTCAAACGATGTAAGACCCCAGCAGAAGTTTATGATTTAATATCCCGAGAGGAATCCAAGAAACATTAAGAGGGCCTCTTCAAATTCCCTTTGTGAAGGGGAAAAACTCATGCCCATGCAATTTTTCAAATGGCTTTATCCGGGAATTGGTATCAAGCGGTGGATCAGTCTATGTTTGGTGGGGTTGGGGCTCGTCGTGGTAGTGGCGATGACTGCGATTCGGACGATTTCGAAATCCAGTGTTCTTCTGGCCGCATTGGCCACCGCGACTTTGATTTTCGGAATATTTCTTGTTTATACAGCCATCAAAAACATGGTGCGCATTTTTATCCGTTCCCTTATGCCTCCGCATCGAGACGATCCCCTGGTGGACCTTGTATATCAGAGGCGCCAGAATGAGTCGTTATCCCGGGGGCCTCGCGTAGTGGCCATCGGGGGAGGGACAGGTTTAAGTACGCTTCTGTTTGGAATCAAACTTTATACCAGCAATATTACCGCGATTGTGACCGTTACGGATACGGGCGGTAGTTCGGGCCGGCTGCGGGATGAAATGGATATCTTGCCGCCTGGCGATATCCGAAACTGCCTCGTGGCCTTGGCAAACGCCAGCCCGCTGATCCGGGATCTTTTTCAATACCGTTTCGATATGGGTAATGGTCTGAAGGGACACAGTTTCGGAAACCTTTTTATTACCGCGCTTTCCAAAGTGACAGGTGATTTTGAAAAGGCTGTGGCCGAATCGAGTAAGGTTTTGGCCATCCGTGGCCGCGTGATTCCTTCGACCCTGGAGAAGGTGACGTTGGAGGGCGAGTTTATCGACGGGACCACGGTAGAAGGTGAGACCAACATTACCGAAGTTCAGAAACCGCTTCGCAATATCCGCCTCAAACCGGACGACTGCCATGCTTGCGTGGAGGCTTTGGATGCGATCGAAAATGCGGAACTAATTATCCTCGGTCCGGGAAGTCTTTATACCAGCATTCTTCCGAACCTCCTCATTCGTGATATCCTGGACGCGATTTTGAAATCCGATGCTTATAAAGTTTACATCATTAATGTCATGACCCAACCCGGGGAAACGGACCATTATGACGCCTGGGATCACCTGCGGGTTCTCATCGAGCATACGGATCCGCGCGTGGTGGATG
>JAMWDC010000062.1 GCA_023819025.1 Candidatus Omnitrophota bacterium
TCTGGACATGATCCCGGTAAGTAACAAGATCGATCCCTGAAGCCACCTCCTTAGCCAGATCATCCACCCGTTGTTTTAATTCAGGACGAAGGGATATCGTCTCGGCGCGCATCGGCCGGGTTTCTTCCATGTGTTCCACGTTCATCTTTAACCCTTCGCTATGGAGGTCGGAAACTTCGGCTCCGGCTCCTTGTGTGACACCGGCCGGCAATACCGAGGAACCCACCAGAAGCTCTCGAACCCTTCTTCTTAAAAATGTTGCGGAGTGTCCGGTGTGGCGGCTTGCGGCTTTCCATGCAGCCAGTATGATATCCGGATGTGGATAATCCCGGCCTCGCCGAGCACTGTTCTCGAGTGTGCTCATCCTCGGGGCATTCAATTCAGGAAACTTCTTTAGATCGTAGCGGGTCATCCGAACCAGGCCTTCCTCAAGTTCTTGCTTGATCAAAGCACCGAAATCAGGCTGCCGAAGTTTGGCCAGATTTCTCAATGCCCAAAGAACCCTGCCGCTTTCCTCCTGATAAATCTCCCGCATCCTTTTCAGCACGGGGTATGGGATCAGAATTCCGCTTTCTGCACTTTGCTCCCATCCGATAAGATCATCTCTCCGAACACCGAGTTTTTTCGCCATCTCGTGGTGGTCATAACCAAGACCTTCCCGTAAGGATTTCAAAACCCAGCCGTTCCTCTCAAGGACCAGCCATTGAATCATCTCCGCCACATCCGCAGGAATCGGACTTTGACCCCGTATCCACAAATAGATCGTTCCTACACTATAGGGCATTTCACGCTCAAGGGTTTCGGCCAAAACTTCTACGAATCTTGAAATACTCAGCCCGAGATAATCCTTAATTAAAATCTCCAGCTTCCGATTTTTATCCAAATCGCTGAAAAATTCCCGCGTGCGTTCTGCCGGACTCTCCTCCCGAACTTCAGCACGGGAACGGGACGGCAATCCGGCATTCTCAGACGGCACACTTTTTTCTCCTTTTTTAAACGCGAAGGCTTCGATCTCGACCAGCCAGTTCGTGCGGCACACATCCGAGATGACATAAAGGACGGGCACCCCTGGAAATTTTTTTTCAACGGCCCGTTTGATAACAGAGTAGTGTTCCGGATTTTTGATATAAACCCGCAACTGAGGCTCGCCCCACGCTGTTTCAGTATAAGTTTAATACTGCTGATGGTGTAGAGTGTCTGCCGGAGCGGATCCCCGACATACATCACGTACTGCCCTTTTGTAGATGCCGTACCTGAAATCGCGATCATTTCATACGAGTCCTCTCCGGAGACGGCCACTGCCAAGCCCCGCCGCCAGAGCGGAGGTTTCTTCCCCTTGACAAGAACATCCGGCTTATACTTTTCGGGTCTTGTCTGCCGCGGACTATCCACTGTGTAGCCATGGACATTTTTGTTTTTCCGGATTACGGCAAGACTTTCCATGACCATGGTCCCGCGGAGCATTCCGATACCGGTCGAAGCCGGCCAATTGGGATTTTCCGAACCCGAACCTTCGATCAGTCCTTTACCGAACGGGATCGCTGTGCCGTCGAAGGTGGGTTCAAGCGGTGTCGTCCGGCCGTCAAAGGAGGTCTTGAAAAAGTCGAAACGTGCGTCATTGAGTTTTTGATAGCGTTGGCCGCCACGAAGCAGATGGAATTCCAGAAGCGGTGGCTTTCCAAACAAGTGACAAATCCAGGCAAGAACGCTTTTAACCGGATGCCAACCAAGAAACCGATTCATGGCATGTTCTATGGCTCGGATCACCCGGACAAAAGGAAGCGTGACTTTCCATTCCGGATCGTGTTTCAGGATGTCGTTCTGATAAAACCAGGTGCGGATTACCTGCCGGTAATCAAGGAGATACTTCGGACTGATTTTCCCCATCTGTTTCAGTTCCGCCTCTGCCTTGGCCAACGCGGCACGGGTCTTTTTGAGGATGGCGAGGCTCTGGTGATACGCATCCCAAAGGTCCGGATCCGGCGTGATGCCGGCGGTGTAGATCTCGGTGGTCGCCGTATCATTAAAAAATGCAATAGTCTCATCGATACGGATGACCTGGACATCATTGCCGCGGGCAGCGGAGATCTCAAGTGAAAACATGCTTCCGTCCGCAGGCGATTGCTCGATGTAACTCGTTGCAGGCGGCGCAATGCCGGTACCGTAATATTGCCTGAAGGCCTTTTTAATTTTTTCACGTTCACTGTCCGTGATATCACCGAACGAAATGACCTGTTTATAAATGTCCCGTTTCGTAATCCCTCTTTCATTAAGGAGCACCGTCAGATTTGAGATCGCACTTTCAATTTGATCTTCGACACTCCCTCCCTTGGTCGTTTCGTCAGATTCAAGACGGGCAGGCACCACGCTAAAAAAGGCAAGTTGATGGTCTTGAGCCAATTCCACGGTGGATGCGCGCGACACCATCGGATTGGCCACTCCTCGCCCCCGCACCTCGGAGCGGGACCGGATTTTACCTTCAACGTCCTGAAGGTACTTATCAAAAATAAGGGAATCTCTCTTGAGGATTTTATGAAAGGCCTCCATATAGAATTGATAAAAGCACCGGCGCGCAAAAAAGCCGAGATAGTATTCCTCAACTCTGTCCGGGATCAATCGTTCCAGCCTCGCGATCTCTTCGGCGACAAACCGTTCCAGGATCGGTGTTAAAATTCTTCTCAGATTCGTATCGTTGTTAAACGGCTGGGGAATAAATTGTTCGATGAGGCGTTCGGGTGTTAAATCCCGGCGGCATTGGCTTAAAAATTCCTGGAACACACGAGGCCGTTCGGAATCTTCCCGGACGGTCGCTTGGTAGCGCATTTCAAGATCGCGGTATGCAAGATTCAGGAGGCCGTCAAAAAGCGCGATGATAAGAGGGCCGTAACGGACACCCGCTCCACGCGGAACACTTGCGCGGATCATGCGGTGCCGTGCAATGACCTCGTTTAACGTCGCACGCACGTGGGGTTTTAAAAGCTGGTCGATTTCGTTCACGTCGATTCCTGATTCCTGTCCTTCCAGAAAATCAGCCGCATATTGATCGGTCAAGCGGTTTGGGAAAATGACAGTCATGAACCGCCGGATCTTTTGGGTATAATCCCGTTGACTCGGTCTTGACTCCGAACGGGCAAGTGGCATCCCGGTACGACCCTGAATATCTTCCCGTAACCGTGCCGCCAGGGATTCCAGCAATTGCGGTGATTCTATGGCAGGCGCGATCGCGGGAGTGAATCCGGTTGAAATCACCGGTTCTTTTTTTCTGCTAAGAAATAGACCCCGGTCGCGGAAATAGGGCGGCAACCTCAGGTGCTGTCTCCGCAGGTGACTGTCCGAATCCACGTCGAGTCTTCCGCCTAGGCCTTTGAATATTTCTGCGAAAGTTTCACGTTCAAGCCCAAGCCTCGCCGGATCCCCGGTCAAACGAACCTGATCGGCTGCCGCGAGGAGCGATTCTGGCTTTTCAAGATGGGCGCGCCCCATCATGAGTTTGTGATACAGGGAACTATCTATGTCGCCTGAAATACGGGGAGCAATCACGGCATAGCCGATGCCGTGTGTTTTGAAAAATCGACGCATGCCCGAAGTATGAAACCCGCCGGTGACAAGGATAGCTGTCTTTGGTTCCCTCAATTGCATCTCTCGCTGAATATTCCTAAAGAAGGCCGATTCGCGGCGTTCGGTGCGGTGGTAAAATCGGAGTGCGGCCCGAATCAAATCAACGGGGACTGACGCCATCGGAGACTTTCCCCCTTGACGTTGACGTGTTTTACTGTCCCCCGCATTCTGGCCCCTGAATCTCGAAGCTCGTGCGTTTCGTTTGGCATTCTCCCAATCCTCCCGCGTCAGTTCTAAGCGCAGAAGTTTTCTTAGAAACAGAAGTTTTTCATATCGCTCGAGCCATTCGAGCTCTTTTCCGCTCGTCACCTTGGCGCAGATGACTTCGACGAGAAGCTTCTCGAGCTCCCGGAAGAGCGCGACGGCATCCAGTTCGCTCTCGAGGACCTGCCGCGCTACCAAGTAAGTCATCTGCGGATAATCGGGAAAACGAAAGCCGCGGGGATAGGCCTCCTTGAGAAATTCTTCGAAGCTGCGGCGGAGTGCCGGCTTCGGCCCCTTCGAACGGTTCATGCCGTTTGGATCGATCACGGCTAAAAATTTCTTTGATATTTTCTTCCGGTCAAGCCATGCCTCAAGCCGTATCTTTTCCTCAGCTAACCTTTCCGGGTCCTGTCTTTGTTCGAGTTCACCGACCAAGATAAGACGCGTCAACTGCGGCCATGCAAACTGGGAAAAGGGACTTTCAAAATCCAGCTTCAGGGTCTGCTTCGCAGCACGGCGAAGATATCGAACGATGGTGGGTAGATCGCGGCGGCCGGAATGAAATTTCAGCCAGTATTCGACCGCCTCTTCCAACGAACGCGAGAAAACCTTCGCGGCCTCTCGGTCAATTCTCTGCCTTTCCCGGTCGAAGAATTTCTCGCTTTCTTTTAAATTCCCGATCACGGTTTGAAAATCCCGGTAAGCCAGACGGTATAAATCCGGCCGTTCGATCCCGATGGCGCGGACAGGCTCGGATCCCGAATCCGGCACGAGTACAAGATCCAGACCTGTCAGTTCCCCTTTTTGCGCAAGAAGATCGGCCATTCTCCGGTTCAGTTCAGGATCCGGAAAGAAATTTAAAAACTCAGGATGCAGCGTGGCTTGGGCTCCTTCGACAAGTAACAGCAGGGGCCTTTCCTGCCTCGCCGGATCGCCTCGCTTCGCGAACGAAGCGGGCAGGCGCGCGCGAACGGTCCCTGCCCTTTGAATCCATTCGCCATCGCGACCCTTCCTGTTGCCCCTGAGATCGTTTTCCAGATAGCGGACAATCTGTTCGACCTTCAATGCTGCTTTGTAGTTCGTATGGACTGTTTGGATGTGGACAATGAAAGGGAAATCGCCGTTTGGAGGATAAAAAGCATCCTCGATCGTCCCTAGTTCCGCGGGAATTGTGAGTTGAAAATTCCGTTGAGTTTCACTCTGTGAAGTGCGCGATACAGAGGCAAAATCCGGATCGGCCCACACCAAATCCGATAGCATAAAAGTAATAGATACAAAAAGACTAATCCATTTCTTCGTTTTTCTTAAGGGCATGGGGTTGATCCGGAAAACAACTTTTTTAACTATTTTTAAGAAGTCACTAATAATTGAAAAAGATTAACTTATGAATTCTGCTTCGTCAAATTTACAGGCAATTTTTTTGGGTCGTGTGAACACTCGGATGATAAATTGATAGAACGTGTTAGAAATGGCTGACAGATGCAAAAGCAGATTTTTTCGTGGATTTTGACATCAGGACTCAGAAGACGATGCGCACGAAGTGGATGAGTCGGAGGGGTGTTTTTATACTATTGCGCGAAGAGATTTTTAGAGACGGGCGTTGACTGTTGAATCGAATGCTGCGGGCAAAAAGTGAAAAAAAAAGTGGCAAGATCAATCGATCCCTTCCCCAAAAGGGGTAAATATCCGAACTTTTCTATTGAACTAATTTTGGGGTTCAATAATGCCTGAAACAGTACCAGAGAAATTATAAGATACCCTCTAACAGCCACTTATAGACCGGCTGTACAGTTATAATTTTGCTTTTTAGCTTTATTTCTTCCTCGGAATCTTCCGTAAGAACAAGGGCTTTTTTTAATTTAAACTCATCCATGGCGCGGGCAAGCGCACCTATCTCTCTTTGCCTTGTCTTTTCATTATCCAGATTGTCAGCTACTTGAATAAGAGAGATGCCTTTTTTGCCATTCTTTATCAAAAAATCTATTTCCAGATTGTTAGCGGTTTTGTAGTAATATATCTCTGCGTACCTTCGTCTAAGCTCTAAGAATACCAGATTCTCCAGAAACTTTCCCTGATTCTTTGAAAATTGAAAAGCGATAGATTCGGCTAATCCGTTATCGATACAATAGATTTTCTTGTTAGCGACAAACTGCTGTTTCAAAGAATAAGAAAACCTGTTTAGAAGGGATACTAGAAAACTATTCTCTAAGAAATCAGTGTGGCTTTTTACGGTATTCATACTCCTTACGCCCAAGATTTTGCTTAAGTTATTATAGGAAAAAGTCCCTCCTATATTGCTTAAAAGATACAATCCTAGTTCCCTTAACGCCTTAACTTGCTTGATATTGTATCTTGCGACGATGTCCCTGTATAATATGTCTTCGTATGCATGCTTAAGCAATGTTGCCTCATTGTATTTTAAGTATTCCGGCATACCGCCATGTCTGAGATATTCACTGAAATGTTTTTTAATCCTGGCCCGCTCAGCAGTATAGGATAAAGCGTTCTTTTGCAGTTTATAACCTTTAAACGATAAATATTCTGGAAAGGAAAAAGGATAGAGTTCTATACTGACACACCTGCCGGTCAATTTGGTGCCCAGTTCCTTGCTAAGCAGAGATGCATTGGAGCCGGTTATAAAAAATTTACAGCCCTTGGTCTGCATCCTACGCACGAATATTTCCCATTTCGGCACATTCTGTATCTCATCAAAGAAAAAAACCTTTCTTTCGCCATAAATCGCTAGAAACGCTTCATACAGATGGTTAAAGTCAGCCGCCTCAAAGTCAACGAGGCGCTCATCTTCAAAATTAAGGTAATATACGCCTTGCTTGTAAAAATTGTCGATTGCCTGGTTCAATAGCGTAGATTTACCGCAACGTCTGATACCTGTTATAACTACCGCATGAGACAGCGATATCTGCTTAGACAGTAAAGCAAGAGCTGTTCTCTTTATCCCTAAATCAAGCGCCTGCCGGTCTTTTTCCTGTTCCAGGATTATTTCCCTCAATAAAGTTTTTTGCATCAACTCCCCCTTAATAGTTCTCATTATCAATGAGAATATACCATATAAAGTCCTCATCGCCAATGAGAATATACTAGGATAAAAAATTCGGGGACATTTCTATTTTTTAAAAATTAGAAATCATATTCCCCCGCCGCTTCGGGTGGATAAGGAATTCCTTCGACCTTCAACCTCCAAATTCCCGCGGGCGCAGGCCCTTCCCCGACATCATTGACGCGGTACCGTCAATGGATTGCCGAAATGGCTTAGAAAAGAAAATGGGCGATAAAGGACTTGAACCTTTGACCCCACGCATGTGAAGCGTGTGCTCTAACCAGCTGAGCTAATCGCCCATTCAAAGGGTGTGCTCGAACCTCCGCCATCATTCTTGACGGATCCGTCACAAACCGCGGCGGAAATTGCCTGTTTTCAATTTAATGCTTTTCCGTGAAAATCTTAAATAAATCAATGGGGACCGGAAAAAAGGTTGTGGTATTATTATTCTTCCCCCCGATTTCCACAAGCGTTTGAAGGTACCTCAACTGCAGAGAAACAGGCACCTTCTGCATCATCTCGCCGGCCTCGCAAATTTTCTGAGCGGCTTGAAATTCTCCCTCGGCGGCAATGACCTTGGCGCGTCTTTCCCTTTCCGCCTCCGCCTGCCGGGCCATGGCGCGCCTCAACTCTTCAGAGAGGTCCACATCCTTGACCTCCACATGGGCCACCTTGATTCCCCACGGCCCTGTCTGCTTGTCTAAAATTTCCTGCAGGATGTTGTTAATCTTCTCCCTCTGCGCCAGAAGATCATCCAAGTCGCTTTGGCCGATCACGCTCCGCAGCGTCGTTTGGGCCATCTGCAATATCGCGAAATGGAAATTTTCAATCTCGACGATCGCCTTGATGGGGTCCACGATGCGGTAATAAGTCACTGCGTTGATTTTCACGGAAACATTATCGCGGGTGATAATATCCTGAGGCGGGATATCCATGGTGACCAGCCTCATGCTGACCTTGACCGCGCGATCAATCGGCCAAAGGACGATAATCATGCCCGGCCCCTTGGGTCTGTCCAAGACACGACCCAGGCGGAAGATCACGGCCCTTTCATATTCATTTAAGATTTTGATGCAGCTCAGGACATAAAACACAATTAGTGCGACAAACATAAACGGCGAACCGATCATGGCAACCTCCTTCATCTTTTTGTCAAGCGTGTTTCGAAAGAACCCTTTTGACTTCCAAGGTCATCCCATCCACCCGAACGACTTCGACAAGTTCTCCCGAACGGATTTCCTGTTTCGATACCGCATTCCAGATCTCCCCATGGACAAAAACCTTGCCTTCGCGGCCGGCCGGGATATCTGTCTGCGCACGGCCCGATTCGCCGATCAAACCTTCCTCGCCGCTCTGGATCTTCCGGCGGTGGGATACCAACACCGCCCGGACAAGGATGAGTGTAATCACAGCCGTGGAAAGCGTCAGGGAAAAAATCAAGGACAGCGATACCCGCATCAGTTCGTTTGGAGACTCAAACAAAAGCAAGGATCCCAAGACCATGCAAATCAACCCGCCGAGCGTGGGCAAACCGAATCCTGTGATGAACATCTCGGCGACAAACAAGATCACGCCCAATAGGATCAAGGCCAGACCGGCATAATTGGTCGGGAGCATCTGCATGCTGAAAAACGCAAGGATGATGAAAATGGTGCCCAAAATCCCCGGGACCGCGGATCCCGCATGCGTCACTTCAAACAACAGTCCGTAAAAACCCAAAAGGAGCAGGAAGTAGGCAATGTTGGGATTCGCAAGGACATTGAGAAACTGCTGACGGAAGGTCATCGGAATCGAGACCACGCGGACCCTTTGCGTGTTCAGTGTTTTCTGGACGTTCCCCAAAGCAACACTCCTGCCGTGAATCTGATTGAGCAAGTCCTCGACATCTTTGGCAATCAGTTCAATCACTTTAAGCTGGAGCGCCTCGACCTCGGTAATGGAAGCGCTTTCGGCCACACTTTTTTCAGCCCATTCCGCATTCCGGTTTCTTTCCCGGGCCATGGTCTTGACAAAAGCCACCGTATCATTCAAGATTTTTGCATCGAGCGGCTCGGCCTGTTTTCCGTCTAACCCTTGATCCTTTTTCTGCCCCCATTTCGCACGCGCCAGAGAATCGAGAAAATCCCTCAATGCATCCCAGATCGTTCTTTCCCGCCCGTCGATCTGGACCGGATGGGCGGCCCCGATATTGGTGGACGGCGCCATAGCCGCTATGTGACTCGCATAGGTAATAAATACGCCCGCAGATCCTGCCCGGGATCCGCTGGGTGCGATATAAACCACCACCGGCACTTTGGAAGATAATATCCTTTTGACAATAAGACGTGTGGAATTGAGCAATCCGCCCGGCGTATCCAGTTCGATCACCAGCGCCTCGGCCTCATCCGCTTCGGCCTGGTCGA
>JAMWDC010000063.1 GCA_023819025.1 Candidatus Omnitrophota bacterium
TCATCCAACGTCACGGTCACAAAAGCTCTTAACTTCTTTTCAATTCCGTCCTTGGGGGAAATGCGAACCTCTGTGATCTTCATCCCAATCCCTTCCGGATCAACCGAATCTTATAACGAATGACAAACAATCACTTTTTGATATCTCCGATCTTGTGGCAATGTGCGATGAAGACGCCTTGCTTCTTCCTCTCGAGAAAAAAAACCAAACACCGTGGGTCCGCTTCCAGACATTCCAACTGCCGGAATCCCGAGTTCCCGTAATCGCTTGATTTTCTTTTGAATGGAGGGTCTTAGGCAGAAGGCCGCAGCCTCTAAATCATTCTGAAGAAGTCTTCCTGCCTGGACGGCATTCCCTTCGTCCAAAAAAGAGGACAGAATTTTAACAGTATGATATATATTTGTCAAGGAAACGGCCGGACGGGAGTGCGATAACCGTTCATAAACCTTCCGTGTGCTAAGCCCTTTCTTATCAATAAGTAAGAGAAACCAAAACTTCCTCTTCAACGGCCTAGGAACAATCCGATCCCCTCTACCCAAACCAATTCCGTGATTGAGATTGTGCAAAAAAAAGGGGACATCGGCTCCGAGCCTTTTGCCTATCAAAACCAGTTCGCGTAGAGTTATCGGCAACCGATAAAGCTTTTTCATCCCCAATAAGAAGGTCGCCGCATTGCTTGATCCTCCTCCCAATCCCCCTCCGATCGGGATTCGCTTTTTTAAGTTCACGGATACTCCCTTAAGGTTGGGAAACTTTTTTTTGAGCAATTCATAGGCTTTTACGACTAGATTCTCTCGCCCGCTTGGCAATGCAGGACCTGACGAGCACAGTGTAAAGCCACTCTCCTTTTTTTCAAGACGCAGGGTATCGCATAGGGAAAGGCGGTGAAAGACGGTGACGAGTTTGTGGTAACCGTTTTGATAGCGTCCGACAATTCGAAGATAGAGATTGACTTTGGCAGGACTTCGAAGAGTCAGGGAATTCATACGAATAACAATGGAGATTGCAAGAGGGGCGGGGTCACTCCCGCCCCTGCTTCAGCAACAATGGTTAAAACGCGAAAATGCTTAAAACGTTTCTAGGACCACGGTTTCTTTTTGTGGCGATGCTTACGCAATTTTTTTTTGCGTTTATGCTTATTCATTTTCTTTCTTCGCTGTTTGTGGGCCCATGGCATAACATCGTCTCCTTCATTGATTGAAAACGGTCGGCAGGAAGCTCTTCCGCCCCCCCCTTGCATGATCACTTCACTCAATGACTTTGTTTAAAGAATACTCGATGATCCCCGAAGCACCGGCCTTTTTGAGAGCAGGAATAATCTCACGCACCACGGACTCATGGATGATGGTCTCCACATCAAGCCAACCCTCTTCGGACAATGAAGAAACCGTGGGTTTCTTTAAAGCGGGAAGTATTTTTAAAATCTTGGGGAGATCTTTCTTGGGCACATTCATTTTAAGCCCGACCATTTCCTGAGCCCGGATGGCACCGCGAAGGAGGGTCACCATATTCTCCATTTTTCTGCGCTTCCAGGGATCTTCGTAGCTTTTCCGATTGGCGATGAACTTTGGCACAGAAGTCAGAATGGTATCCACGATTCGAAGATGATTCGCCCGAAGGCTTGAACCGGTCTCTGTGGCTTCGACAATCGCATCCGCAAGCTGAGGAGGCTTGACCTCTGTCGCCCCCCAAGAGAATTCAACCTCGGCGGTGATTTTATTTTTTTTGAGATAATTCCTCGTGACGTTCACAAGCTCGGTCACAATTTTCTTGCCCTTCAGATCTTTGACGTTTTTAAAAGGTGAGTCTTGGTGAACCGCTAACACCCACCGGACGGGATTTCGTGTCTGTTTGGAGTATTGGAGTTCACAAAGTTCCACAATCTTGGATTCGTTTTCAAGGATCCAGTCATGTCCTGTGACCCCGCAATCCACGACACCCTCTTCAATATAACGCGACATTTCCTGGGGGCGAAAGAGGATGACTTCGAGTTCGGGATCATCGATGGAAGGGAAATAAGAACGGGCGCTGACAGTGACTAAAAAACCCGCCTTCTTAAAAAGCTGATAAGTGGCCTCCTCAAGACTTCCTTTGGGTAGGGCAATTTTAAGTTTATTCATAGGAAGCGGATTGTATCTTGTCGGTTTTAGAGTGTCAATAGAATAGCTTCTCTGTCATTGCTCAATCTTTGGGTTGAAGACTGTCTTTGACGGTGTTGTTCTTACTTCTGGAATCTTTATATGAATCCATATCATCGGGTTCTGGCCTCCTTTGCACCTGTTTCAGTAGCAAGTTCGGCCTCAAGATTCCTTCTGATTATCTTCTTCTAAGCAGTCTTTCCCCCAAAGATTGAACAATCATGCATTTCTGAATAGCAACTCGACGGACACTGAAAGATTTCTCATTCCGATTACACCCATGACCTCTTTTATTTGCGGCCCACCGCCTGATCAATTTTGGAAAATACAATGAGAATGATCAGCATGAGGACGGCTGCGATGATGGCGGGTTTGTATTCGGCAAGACCGCAGGCAAGCCCAATACCGGCCGTCGCCCAAATCCCGGCAGCCGTGGTAAGGCCTCGAACGCCTTGAGAGAAACGTATAATCGTTCCCGCGCCGAGAAACCCGATGCCGGTAATCACCTGCGAGGCAATCCTCGAGGGATCGACAACGGTGACGTTCTTATAGATTTCATAAATTTCTACCGACACGATCATGGCGAGGGCCGACCCGAGACATACAAGGGCATGGGTCCTGAATCCTGCTTGTTTGCCCTGCCATTCTCTTTCCAAACCAACAAGGCCACCTAAAAGAGTGGCTACGATTAAACGTACAGCGACATCAACATCATAAGCTGTGAATGTCAACATTCTATTCTGCCTCCTGTTCTATCCTCATGTAGAGGCGATCCACGCAACCGTCTCTACAACTTACTGGTTTATCTACCCATAGGAAGATTCGGATCCACTGTCAGAATCTGTTCTGACCGCCGTCCTTTTTGATAAAGTTCGATGCCGCGTCGGGCCACCATGGCGGCATTGTCACTGGTCAGAGAAAGCTGAGGGAAGCAAACTGTTACCCCGCAAGCCTTTCCTTCCCGGTTCAAAACCTCCCTTAAACTTGAGTTTGCACAAACGCCTCCTCCTACAACAACATCCTTCACCTTTTTAAAGCTGGCGGCTTCCAATGTTTTGACGACGAGCCAGTGAACAACAGCATTTTGGAAACTGGCGGCCATATCCCGTTGAAAGCCCAATGGAAGACGTCTCAGGATGCGCGATTGAAACTTTCCATCCTTTAACCCCATACTTCGTCCGGGTTTTCCGGTATACTTTGCCCCCCAATATTTCTGGACTTCATATAGAATGGCTGTCTTGATTCCACTAAAACTGAAATCAAACGGGTTTGTCTGTTTCGGCTTGGTAAATCGAAAGGCCTCGGGATTGCCATGCCGGGCAATTTCTTCGATCACAGGTCCGCCAGGATAGCCGAGTCCTAAAATTTTTGCGACCTTATCAAAGGCCTCACCGGCCGCATCATCCACCGTGGAGCCAAGCATGGTAATGCGTCCATTTTTATGATAGGAAAGGCTCGTGTGTCCGCCCGAAACAAGCAAACCCACGTAGTGGAAAGGTTCCTTTCTTGCAATAAAATTCGCTGCCAGATGGGCCTCAAGATGATTGACGCCTAACAGAGGAATGTCGAGTTCAAAACTCAAAGCTTTGGCAAACGCCACGCCGACAAGTAAGGAACCGATCAAACCTGGCCCTTGCGTGACCGCAATCAAATCGATGTCTGGAGGCCGGACCCGGGCCTTCCCTAAGGCTTCTTTAAAAACGAAGTCAATCTGTTCTAGACAATGGCGCGAGGCAATTTCCGGGACAATGCCGCCAAACGGTTTGTGGCGGAAAAGACTGGAAGAAACGACATTCGATTTGATTGTGTCGCGCCCGCTCAAAACTGCACAGGCGGTTTCATCACAGGAGGTTTCAATACCGAGAGTGATCATCGGAAATAGTCCCACACTCGCAGGGGGCACGTTCCCCCGTGTTACCCCGGTTAAACCATGATAGGATCAATCTAACTCTTTGCTATCTTTTTTAGAAGAATCTCGTTGACGAGTTTCGGGTTCGCTTTCCCTTGAGTTTCTTTCATGATTTGGCCGACCAGATGACCAAGGGCCTGTTTTTTCCCGGCCTTGAATGTTGCTACGGACTGAGGATTGGCAGCAAGAATCCGATCTGCAATTTCCTCGATGAGTCGGGTATCCGTGACCTGAACCCAATTTTTTTCTTTAATAATGTCTTCCGCGGATTTCCTCGTTTCAAACATGATCGGCAAAACATCCTTCGCAATCTTGCCACTGATGGTATTGTTTTCGATGAGCCGAATGAGACCCGCTAAATCTTTCGGACCCACCGGAGAATTCTCGATCGCCGCCTTATGAAGCTTCAAAAGGGCCATTAATTCCGACTGAATCCAGTTACTCGCCATTTTGGGACTGACTTTTTCCCGGACACACTCCTCATAATAATGGGCTGATTTCCTATCCTGGACGAGAACCAAGGCGTCGTACTCGCCTAAACCGTAATCTTTTTTAAATCGTTCGACGCGCTCTGCCGGGAGCTCGGGCAAGGTTCTACGAATATCTTCAACCGTTTGACGAGAGATAGTAAAAGGAACCAGATCGGGCTCGGGAAAGTACCGATAATCATGAGCCTCTTCCTTAGATCGCATGGAAAAGGTCTGCCCTCGATCTTCATTCCAAAGCCGGGTTTCCTGAACGACCCGGCCCTTACTATCCAGGATTTCGGTCTGCCTCCGAATTTCATAGGCAAGGGCCTTTTGCACCGCGCGGAAGGAATTGAGATTTTTGATCTCGGTCTTTGTGCCCAGTTTGACTTCCCCGCTCTTTCGGACCGAGACATTGGCGTCGCAACGCAACCTTCCTTTCTCCATATCGCAATCGCTCACCTCCAAATATTGAAGGATGGCTTTCAGAGAGACCAGATACTCGTAAGCCTCTTCAGGCGAACTCAAATCCGGTTCCGAAACAATCTCTAAAAGCGGAATCCCGGCCCGGTTGTAATCCACCAACGTCCCGTCCGGGACCTCTTCGTGGAGCAATTTACCCGCATCCTCTTCCAGATGGGCGCGGGTGATCCCGATTTTTTTTTGATGCACGCCGCCGTTTTCATCACGCATCTGGATCATAAGCCAGCCTTTGGAGTTGACGGGCATATCATATTGGGAAATCTGGTAAGCCTTGGGAAGGTCGGGATAAAAATAATTTTTACGGTCGAATTTCAGCCGCTCGGCAATATGACAATTCAGGGCGAGTCCTACCTTGATCGCGAGGCGGAGGGCTTCTTCGTTGAGAACCGGCAAAGAACCTGGCCACCCCAAACAGACAGGACAGGTATGACGGTTCGGTTCGGCACCGAATTCCGTAGAACAAGGACAGAACAGCTTCGATTTCGTCCCGAGCTGAACATGCACCTCAAGTCCGATGACGGATTCGTATGACATATGAACCTCTCAACTGACCCTCTGCAAAATGAAAAGTCAAAACTCGAAGGGGAAAAAGACAAGTCAAAAACTTCAAAGTGTAAAAAGGGATGTCCACTTAAAATTGCGATTATGGTTTTAAAAACTATTTTTGACTGCTTTTCGCTTTTTGCGACTTTGTCAAAGATTTAGTCTTGACTCAGGATCCTGAGTCGTTTCTTTCACAGTTTCGGTTTTGTTTTGTAAATCCCGGTTTCTTGTTCGAACGTATAGGCGGCCCGGAAAATCAGTTCTTCTTGAAAAGGCCGGGCCGCGAGCTGCATGCCAATTGGAAGCCCTGATGACGTAAAACCGCAGGGAATGGATATGGCCGGAATTCCGGAAAGATTTACGGGGATCGTAAAAATATCCGAAAGATACATCGCCAAAGGGTCATTGGCCTTCTCGCCAATTTTGAAAGCGGGGGTTGGAGAGGTCGGCGTGAGGATCAAATCGACTTCTTCGAATGCTTCATAAAAATCTTTGCGGATCAGGGTACGGACCTTTTGTCCTTTCCGATAATACGCCTCGTAGTATCCCGCGGAGAGTACAAAGGTACCAAGCAGAATCCGTCTTTTGGCTTCGACGCCGAAACCTTCGTCCCGCGTTTCAAAATACATCTCACGGATTTCCTTGGTAGGAATCCTCAAGCCGTACTGAACTCCATCAAACCGGCCGAGATTGGAACTCGCTTCCGCAACGGCCACGATGTAATATACGGCCACCGAATAAGGCGTATGAGGAAGTCGGATGGTCTTGATGGTTGCGCCGAGTTTACGGAATGTTTCGGCAGCGGCACGGACACTCTTGTCAACTTCTCGATCCAATCCTTCCACAAAATATTCTGCCGGCAGTCCAATCCGGAGATCGCGGACATCGCAGACGAGGGATTTTGTATAATCAGGAACAGGCTGCATCGCTGAGGTGGAATCCCGGGGGTCATGTCCCGCTAACACGTTCATGAGAATGGCAGAATCTTCAACGGTTTTAGTGAGCGGACCGATTTGATCAAAGCTGGAACCAAAGGCAATTAATCCATAGCGTGAAACACGGCCATAGGTCGGTTTGAGTCCAACTACGCCGCACAGGGAAGCGGGTTGCCGGATGGATCCGCCGGTGTCGCTCCCAAGTGCCGCAATCGCCATATCCGCAGCGACCGCTGCTGCCGAACCGCCGCTCGATCCGCCCGGGACCCGTGTGGTATCCCAGGGATTCCTCGTCGGTCCAAACGAGGAAGTCTCACACGAAGAACCAAAGGCAAACTCATCCATGTTGCATTGCCCCAAGATCGTGGCTCCCGCGGCTTTTAACCTTTCGATGACGGCCGCGTCATAAGGCGGCGTATGCCCTTTGAGAATTTTGGAAGCGCAGGTGGTTTCCTTGCCGCGAATACAAATGTTATCTTTGACTGCCAACGGAACGCCCGCAACAACTGACTGGGAGGACACGGCAGATAAATCCTGATCGAAATCATACCGGACGAAAGCGTTGATTTTCGGCTGAAGCGCCTGAATACGATCCCGTAGGGCCCGGAGGATTTCTCGCAATCCGCCTTCCCGAGCGACTCCGATGGCTTCCTTAAGGGTGAATTCGTAAAAAGGGCGGTTCATATTCTCTATTCTTTTTCGACCACTTTGGGAACTTTGAAGAACTTGGCATGCCGCGAAGGCGCATGTTCGAGAACCTCTTCTTGAATTTCAGTGGACTTAACGGTATCCGGACGGAATACATTTTCAAGATCGAGCACATGACTGGTCGGTTCGACTTGACTTGTCTCTAAAGATTCCAGCTTTTTGACATAACCAAGGATGGATTCCAAATCTTTCTCAAGCTTTTCCTTCTCGCCCGATTTGAGATTGAGTCGAGCCAACTCCGCAATTCTGTCAATGTTAAACTCCATCTTTGCCCCGGCCCATTTTAAAAAGTTCAATGAACCCCAACCGGTTTCGGCACACACTTCACTGCGATATTTCCAAGTGCCGTCGCCAAATCGCGGATCCAATCCCTTAGGTTGGTTCCAATTTTCAAAAATGACCGCCCCCAATTCCGCATCTTAATTTCCCAAAAAAACCGCGCCCCTCCGGAAGCCGTCTTTGCCGCGGCCAGAACGCTATCTTCGCGTCGAATCGTGACCCATGGTTCTTCTGAAGGTTTCAACCCTTGGGTATGAATCGCTTCATGAAGGTTCGGTCCTTCAACATCGCTAACACGTGCGATGTCGGATTGGACAAACACTTTGGTTTCATGGCCAAGATCTACTTCGATTAAATCATCCACCTTATTCACAATCTTCCCGATCATAGACCGACCGTCTTTGAAATCAAACCTTTGGTACCCTTCCGGTGATTTTAAGTTCAGAGTCCTCAACATCCCGCCAAGATGAACTCGAACACCAGCCGCCCATGCCATCACCAATAAAGCGACGGCTAGGACAAGAACTTTTCTCATGCACTATCCCCCTTAAAAGTTGGCTCCCAAAAAGATCCTTGGTTCTTTAAGAACACCCGTACATGTTATTCTATTTCTGTCTCTATGCCAAGACCTTAGAGAATCATTCAAGAATCATGAGAGGATCAAAACCAGACTTCGGAGGTAGAGCCATCAAAGGACTTGAGGGAAAGAGGCATTTCCCGGTATGATAGCGAGGGTGCCGGGAATGCGATTATCTTCGATCCTTACATTAGTGCTTGTGTTAATCCTGATCCTTTTTACCATTCAAAACGCGAATCCTATCCGGATTCATTTTCTTCAGTGGTCTTTTACGGCAAGCCGGGTTGTTGTCATTTTCTTGGCCTTTACTGCGGGACTTCTCATCGGCTGGACTGGAAGAAGGCGATAACCGCGAAACAGTACCTGCCCTTACAGTGCCGTGCATTTATTACTTCAACGATCACAACAGGGTACTCTTTCTTACCGCTCTCTTTTGTGGCGTATAACACTTGCGGAATAAAATTTCGTTTAAAATAAAAACGGGTATCAGAAGGATGCCTGCAACGCCGCCGAAATTAGCTCTAGGTTTGGACCGCAGTTAGCCCACTCTGTGATCACCGCTCATAGAGTTCACCTCTTTCAAGCATCTTCCGTTTTCCCCAAAAACGGGAAATTAGGCGAATTCAAGCCTTCTAAAACCGGTCATACAACCTACTGAGCCGATGGCACTGTCGATGCTGCCGGTACTGCTGGCGCAGCGGGTACCGCTGGGGCCGTTGGCACCGCGGCTTTTCGGATCGAAGTCGCTGTCAACTTACCCGAGGTAGCATCTTCTGCTGCCATCACCACCACCAGATCATCTGCCTTCAGTTCCGCAAGACCCGTGACGCCCGCATAGGTCGTGTTGGCATTGACGGATACCACAACCTTCTCTTCGGCATTCGTCAAAAAATTCTTCTGGGAAACTTCGACAGAATTATCGGCTACATTCACAGTAACAACCTTACCACTGACGACCTTTGCCAAAGCGACTCCCTGAAATGCCACACATGCGAGAAAAAGAATCACGGCTAAGAGTGTCAATTTTTTCATGATTCTACCTCCTTTCTGTAGAAAATTTAAAATCAAAAGTCCGCTCTTTCCTGTTATTGCATCCGTTTTCCTTCTACCAAGATGGGCATCGTAAAAAAGACAAAACGCTTTTTAGTCGATGC
Source organism: Candidatus Omnitrophota bacterium (assembly GCA_023819025.1). GTDB lineage: Bacteria > Omnitrophota > Omnitrophia > Omnitrophales > Aquincolibacteriaceae > JAMWDC01. The sequence goes on from JAMWDC010000063.1 coordinate 9,194, forward strand.
AGCGGTTGCCTTCTACCGCCCTACCTAACTAAAAAGCGTTTTCGAATTTCCCGTCAAGGCGGGATCTCCGCCTTGCT
>JAMWDC010000064.1 GCA_023819025.1 Candidatus Omnitrophota bacterium
AGGAACAAAAGAAAAATAATGAAAACAAGAACAAAAAAAAGAAACGAAAGAAAATTGAAACTGCAGAAAAGAAAGAATCCCTCTTTTTTTGGGAGCTAAAACTCTCATCGTTCGATTTCGCATTTTCTTCATTGTGATAAAAAGAGAAGAAAATCAAAAAAGCCGTGCTCGTCACCGGCGGTTTTCACTCCGCGGGCCTTCATGCCTTATTCAAGAATAACAATATTGCCTATGTCGAAGTGAGTCCAGCCATATCCCACGTGACGGAGAATACGGCCTATCAGGATGTGATGACTTTAGAGGGTGATTATTTAAAATTGCGCTCCCATGTCAAACCCGACGGGCCGGTCAATCCTTTGATCGGACAGCCCGATCGTCAAATAGCGAGCCAGATGGCCACGTTGATCACACGCGACGCACTTGAGATATGGCAGCAAGAGACCCGCGAGGCAATAAGATTTAGTGAGTCCTATGGCAATGCAGCACACCAGATTCGGGTAGAAGTTTTACCTAATGGTTTTCAAGCTCTTTTTCTGAGCAATAAACCCGTTTCAATAGCGAACCGAGGAGTCGTTGCGATCACAGCCACCGGCCGCCTTGATACTTTGCCCGAGGCCGACACACAGAAACTTCTTTCGGTGTCCTCACGCTCCGACGGCCCAATGTCCACCCCCGCGGTGAACAAAAGGGCGATGCAGACAAGGGCTGAGGCGAGGGTGAATGTGAATTTGCTAGCCGATACAAAAGGATTAGAAGAGCTACTTAGGGAATTGAATGAGCAAGGGGTATTAAAGCTTAATGCATTGGGACGAGAGCAATTGGCAGGCTGGATTTTGAAGGCACGAAACGAACTTGACAGTCTTGGTCCGAGCCCAGATGAATTTGCGAAACAAATGAGGGAATGGGCCCATTCAAAGCATTGGGGTTCCATGCATGGCATACCCCCGATTTTTGCGAATGGAACGCTCGAGGTAATTGCCAAATATCTGGATTTCTCAGAGCCATCTCTGGAAACAACGGGGTCGAGCGAAAGTGCGGCTGTTTTAAGTCCAGGCCCGGTCGGGATAGGTCAGGGGCCTGAAGAGATATCGGGTCAAACATTGCAATCAAAGCCGACGGTCATGGTAACGGTTCGCGGCAGATGGAGAACCGTCTTGGCCCTTCTCATGTTTGCGGGGACTGTCGTCATGCCCTTGATTTATTCTCAAGTAAAAACGAGCCGACATGTTACAACACTCCGTGAGTCTCAAAACAATCTTCAACAAGCCGTATCTGAATTAGCCATGCGTAACGAAGAGATGACTGAAAGACTCGACGCGGCATTTAAGATGATTGAAGAGCAACAAGCCGGTCTGAAAAAGGCTGAGACTGCCGCAAACCGTATCGCAAAGTTGGAACAGGAATTGGACCGTCTTGGCCGTGAGATCAGGGAATTACGCGATAAGGGTGAAAGGATGGGATTACGACTGGGGACGCTGGATGCTATCATGAGTCAAGTTGGCATGATTGATCGAGTTAGAGCCCTAAGCGAGCCCAACAAAGAAAATTTAACGGCGGTCATACAGACATTGGCTGCTTTAGGAACGGTTCCTGAAGATTTGCGAGATCCAATCGTGTCTGTCCTTTCATCGACGATCCGTCATCTGATTGAAAAATTTGAGACCGCAGCAGCTAACGACCAAGATACATCAGAGATTGTGCTTGCCGTCAGCGTTCTTGCCATTGCGATGTCGTTTATGGGGGAAGATGCCTTTCCTGCTCTTGAAAAATGGTGGGGTGAAGATAACCTTAACCTGCTCACTGTGGGGCTCGTGATTTTAGAAAATTCAAGCGACCCTCAGGCTGCCCAAGGGCTCTTGGAGATGTTCAAACGAAAGATCGAATTTCTTCAAGCCATCGAGGAAGATGAAGTTGTGTGGCCTGTGGTATTTCGAAAAGGCGGCGCCGAAGATGTTACACCCCATCTCAAATCCCGCTCGGAAGTACGGGGTGAAGAAACTCAGCAGGCAAAATCAAATTTTTCACGGCGGTCCTTTTTCCGGCGATTGATCGTCGGTGTATTAACTCTACCTTTAGCCCGGCCACTGTGGCCGGTAACAGGAGCGGCCATTACGGGCGGTACGGCATTAGTTTTCGATTATTTAAGATCACCTGAAGGGCAGAGTGTGTGGAGCATGTTCGCTCGAAACAGGTTCTTCTGGCGTGTTCGACGTACAAGCCTCGTGGAGATTTCTTCTAATATCCGAATGATCCAGCAAGGCGTCGAAGATGTAAAGGTGGTAGAAGTGTCTCCGTATTCCTTGGCCATTACCGGTAGACGGGTGAAAGATGCTTCGAAGGCATTTTTGGAAGTCGAGATTCCGGTCAACTTGACTGCGATGGATTTTTCAGGCGTAGGAGGAAGCTTAAACGTGTTCGATCGCAACAAAATCCAAGCCGGGGCTACTTGGAACTATTGGATTCGGGTAGGTTATGATGATTATACTGACGTGCCATGGGCAAGATCAAGAGAAGAAGATGAATTTGTATATAGGAGTAACTGGTCAAATCGTTATCAGAACATTGAAAATTTATTAATCAATGGAGCTTCGCTAGTTAGAAATCGCATTCTTGTTCACCGCGAACAATATCATAAAAATCTGACCCGAAGCAACGGTTTTGAATACAAGGCCGTACGAATCCCACTTGATTCAGGCCAGCCAGTTACCATCCGTGTAAGACTTGAACCTGATCGAGAAGGAAATTTCCAGTTTTCTCCAGGCCCCTTATCTCTTTGTGGCGTTTATGGTTATGAAAATATCCTCTTTCCATCTCTGGCCGGTGCTCTTATAGGTTTATTGTGGGGGATCGGCGACTATTGGAGGCTATTAAAAATTCTAGGTAGAAATTCGATTGTGCGTTGGAGAAAGGCAGCCTTCAAATTACAGACAGAAATCCACACCCAAGCGACCCCAAAAGAAGTTTTGTCCAGACGGGCCCTTTTTATAACCGCGGGTTTGAGTATAGTAGGTGCAACCGTCTTGATTGGATATCGGATGACAAAGAAAAATCCGAGTTCCGAGGTTGAAGCCAGGCTCCGGCTTCTTTATGAACATACGGATCCTCGTGTTCGAATTCAGGCTGTCTCAGAGTTGAGTGAATTATTGGAAGCAAAGGACCTCGAGCCCAACGTTTTCAAAAGGGCAATAGTGGCATTGGCTGCCGGGCTGACTTTTTCTGATTCTGATGTTGCCCGGGCCTGTTTAGAGGCACTTTTGACATTGCGTCCTAAAAGTTTCACAGTGCTCTACGAAGCGTTTACTGCATACAAAGACGGTGTTAGCTCTGATGAAGCTAAGATACTTGCCAATGCCATGGCGAGGATTGCGACTCGGGAAGATGTTTCGTCAATCTTCAGAGCTTGGGATTGTACAGGCGATTTTTCCTCTTGGTTTGTTGGGACCCACATCATTTTAGTTAAGGGTCTTTACGAATTAGCGCTTGAGGCCAAGCAAAAGGCCGACGTTGATACTGAAGTGCGGATCATCAACGGATTCATTGAGTATGCCCTAACAAGTGAGATACCGGAAATAAGTCAGCTCATTATCCAATATCTCGGCGATCTCGAAGCCCGTCAAGCCGTTGAGAAGTTGATTTCCATTCTAAACCGCGATGAGGATGTTTTTTATTTTTCACGAGGATTCGTACTTGAAGCGATTCGCTCCTTGGGCAGAATCAAGGATAGCCGTGCCCGCGCGCCTTTAGAGGCAAAGTTAAATACGATTATCAAAGATGCCAGAAATTTCGAAGATTTGCAGTTGTATGGTATTCCAAAGGATATGATTGTCGACCGTCTCGATGGATTTGTTCAGAAACGGGATCCGGCCCTTTTAAAAATAGAATGGGAAGGTACAGAAGTTGAGATAGCTGACGTAGAAATAATTTCGGCAATCTTGGAGGCATTAAAAGAGCTCGAAACCCCGGGCAAACCGCGCTCAGAGGTTCGACAGAAACCAGCAACCCACGGGTCAATGTCCACCCCCGCGGTGAACAAAAGGGCGATGCAGACAAGGGCTGAGGTGCGGAACGTGGATCGCCGGAAGTTGGCTATTGAGGCAGAACTCGGCAAGCTGGGATACGGATCTTCTTTGAATGCCATGGCTGCAGTATATGAAGAAGTATCCCGCCAAACGGCTTCACCGTTTTTACCACGCGAAATACTGGAGATGTTTTTAAATCTGCATTCACAGCGGCTCGCGGAACACGAAGCCCTATCGATCGAGGAAGCACGCGCTCGTATCCGTTCCATTTTCAAAAAAGCCTTGGGTGATTATGCCTGGCTGATTCCGTCCGATGAAGTTACAGAACCGATTGATCTTACGATTCCTGTTCCAGAGGGGGCGGTAGCAAAGGATTATCTTTCTCTATTATCGGGACTCGGAACTAATAAGGATCGCTTCTGCCTTGTGCTGAGCGGTAAGCAAGTCGATGCTGTCGGGATCTTTCGTCAGCAATTGGTCAAATCCGCTAAAAGACTTGGGAACAACAAAATGGCCGAGCCGATCACCATCTTAAATGGGGGAAATTCTGAGGCAGAAATGATTCGAGCGATCCAACGGCGGGTCGGGCTGTCCAGTGACCGCATCCTTTCCGGTGTCCTTCATACGGATGCCGAATTTTTAAGGAAGCTCGGATATCGGGGCGCAGCGCGAATTTTAGGACCGGCGGATCTCAAGAATTATGTGGCTGCAACCTTAGCGGCGGCGCTTCTTCGGCATCAAGTGCCCGACCGTTTCGGGATCAATCATCTGGAACAGTGGATGAAAGAACATCATATTCAAGCGGATGAATTGTTTATGAGAATCGAAAGAGCTCTGGATGAGATTCGAGCCATCAGTAAGGCAGCCTAATCTTATGGGAATTGTCATTACGATGCTGATTTTTCTGGCATGTCTTTGGGGGTATTGTGGTGGATGGGGTGTAGGGGTACAGCGTCCTGTACCCCTACTCTAATAAGATCCGCATGAAACTGGAAGCCATGCGAATCCCTGGCTAAACGTTAAGCCTCACAGGAAGTATACCACAAGATATGGCGAAATGGGTAATTTGAAAGCTGGGAACTTGAAAACTTGAATTTCCCTTGATAGGCGGGTAGGGGCACAGCGTCCTGTACCCCTACTCTTGACTAGATTCGCATGGAACTGGAAACATGCGAATCTTTGGGATGAAATTTTAAGCGGTAAAAATTATACCACTGATAAAATTTAAAAGGGAAGGATTTTTTAAATTTCCAGCACTTTCGGAGCACGCGTCAGATTCTTGCATCCGGTCTTGGTTACCACCACAACATCCTCCAGCCGGACTCCTCCGGCATCTTCGTAATAGAGAGCCGGTTCAACAGTTACGATATTTCCGCTTTTAAGAATCCCGCCTTTGGGGCTGATCCGCGGCGGTTCGTGAATATCCAGGCCGAGGCCATGCCCTGTCCCATGAAAAAATCCCTGTATCCGGCCACGGATGAGTCCTGTTTTAAATCCGAGTTTTTCGAAATGTTTTTGAATTGCGGTGTGTATTTTAGCGGCATCCGTTCCGTGACGGATCATTCGAAAGGCGATTTCCTGGCCTTCTTGGACAGCGGCATACATTTTTTTAACTTTCGTCGACGCCCTGCCCCGGACCACGGTTCGGGTGAAGTCGGCAAAATAACGGCTTTGGGAATCGCGGGGGAAAATATCCATGATGATCGGTTTATGGGCATAAAGCGGTCCCGAACCTTCGTTGTGGGGATCCACAGTATCTTTTGCGCAGGATACGATCGTATGTTGCGCCACAAGGCCGTCTTCCATCAATTTGACATTGATGATCTTTTTGACGACTTCCGAAGTAAGTAATTGACCGTCCAGATAAAGCCGTCCTTTTTTGATTGTGCTCCGCCGGATGGCTCGGATGGCTTGGGCAAAGGCCGCCTCGGTCGCGCGAAGGGCTTTTTGAATCGCACGAATCTCCGGATTTGTTTTGATCGTACGGTCTTCAAAAAAGGGATCCCGCTTGAACGCGATCTGAAAACCCCGCTTCCGCAGGGGATCGGCATATTGAACTGGGAAATTGGCGGGGACCGATAAAGACTTTACCCTTTTTTGTTTTAAAAACGCCTCGACGAGATCGAGAAAATTAGGCTTTTTTTTGTATTTTCTTTTATACGCGGTCCGCAGAGACGACAGGCTGACTATCTGATGAACACAAGCCTGGGTGCGGGCCCGGTCCACCTCCACGTCACTCATCAATAAATACTTTTTCCCGCGGATTTGGAGGAAGGCAAATTTATCCGGGGCTAGGAAACGGGTGGCATAGTAGAGATTGGCATCCGTCTCGCTTGACGCGATCATTAAGATGTTTTGATTCCTGGCTTTCACAGATTGCAAGCCTCGCTGTGACAGACACAATTGTATGCAAAATCTGCCCGGCGCGGAAACTTTTTTTACATCCCGTGTTTTGACCTCTTTACGAGGTGAGTGTAAAGACTTGGACACATTTTCTCTTGGATAGAATTTACGAGAAGCGATTTCAGAAGTACCTTTTAGGTTTTGTCCCCCATTGAAAACACGAGGGGTAAAAACCTTGTGAAACCACTCCTACTCAACCCGAGGCAAATTGCACCCAAGGCGATTACAGAGTTAAAAAAGTTGACGAGGTATGTCAAACACGATAGACTTCAAATCTTGTTTTACGAGAGAAAAAGTATGATTCAGCCAGCCCTTGAGGAACTTAAAGCCCTAGCCAAGCAGGTCCGCCGGGATATTATCATGATGACCGCTCAGGCCGGATCCGGCCATCCGGGCGGGGCCTTATCCTGCGTTGAACTTGGGGTGGCGCTTTATTTTGGGATCATGCGGCATGATCCGAAAAATCCAACATGGCCGGACCGGGACCGCTTCATATTAAGTAAGGGGCATGCGTCATCCTTCCTTTATTCGGTGCTGGCCCACTCCGGTTATTTTGATCCAAACATACTCCCCACATTCCGCAAGCTCGGAAGTCCGTTGCAGGGACATCCGGATCACCGGCGGGTTCCAGGGGTCGAGGCTTCCACCGGTTCGCTCGGACAGGGCCTTTCGATCGCAATCGGCCATGCCCTGGCGCGCCGTCTGGATCAGCGGTCGTATTTTACTTATGTCCTTATCAGTGACGGTGAGACAAATGAGGGGCAGACATGGGAAGCAGCAATGATGGCCGCGCACCATAAGGTGGATCACCTGATCGCGATCATGGATTACAACAAGTTTCAATTGGATGATGCGACGAAAGTCATTTGCGATATCGAGCCGGTGATCGATAAATGGCGGTCGTTTTGCTGGCATGTTGAGGAAATCGACGGTCATGATTTCAGCCAGATTTTTAAAGCCATTGCCATTTGTCAAAAGGTCAAGAATCGACCGGCAATGATCGTGGCTCATACGATCAAAGGCAAGGGCATTTCTTTTATGGAAAACAATAACGATTTCCACGGGGTGGCCCCGACCCAGGAGCAGGCCGCCAGGGCTCTGAAGGAACTCGAATAATGGAAAAGAGACTCGGTCGTCCCACACGGGATGCTTACGGCCAAACATTGGTGGAGTTGGGCAGGGCCGATTCCCGGATCGTGGTTTTGGACGCGGACCTGTCAAAATCCACCAAGACCTGCGAGTTCGCCAAGGTTTTCCCCGACCGGTTTTTCAATGTCGGTATCCAGGAGGCCAACATGGTCGGCGTTGCGGCGGGATTGGCCGCTTCGGGAAAAATTCCTTTCTGCTCGAGTTTCGCTTCCTTCCTGATTTGCAAAAGTTACGATCAGTTGCGGATGGGCGTTGCCTTTTCCGAATACAATGTCAAAATCGTGGCATCCCACGGCGGGATCTCGGTGGGCGAAGACGGGGCTTCTCAAATGAGCATTGAGGACATCGCGTTGGTTTGTTCGCTTCCCAATTTTGTGGTGATGGTCCCGGCGGACGAATTTGCCACAGCCGATCTGGTGCGGGCCAGCGTGGTCCATCAAGGCCCCGTTTATATGCGAACCTGCCGGCCGAAAGCACCGATCATCTACGATGCTCAAAGCCGGTTTCAAATCGGAGAAGGGGTTCGTTTGCGCGAAGGCAACGATGTGACTTTGGTCGCCAACGGGTTATTAGTCTTTGAAGCGCTTTGCGCGTGGGAATTGCTGCGAGCAGAAGGGATCGAAGCAGGCGTGGTGGACATGCACACGGTCAAGCCCTTGGACCGGGAACTTCTTCTGAATGAAGCTAGGAAAACCGGACATTTAGTAGTGGCTGAGGAACATCAAGTTTGGGGAGGCCTCGGCAGTGCGGTGGCGAGCCTCCTTTCCCGTGAATGCCCGGTTAGAATCGAATTCATCGGGATTCAGGATACCTATGCCGAATCAGGCAGTCCCGACCAGCTGCTTGAAAAATACGGTCTAACGGCGCCGCACATGGTTCAAGCTGCAAAAAGGGTTTTGGGAAAAATTTAAATTCCGCAATTCCAGAATGTTTTTTCCCCGGTTCATTAAAAATTCTTTTCTGATCCTCCTCGCCTTTTTGATCATTCCCACTGTCCTCTGTGCGGCCGAGGGGAAGCATGCGATGGTGGTTACGGCCCACCCCTATGCGACGGAAACCGCACTTCGAATTTTAAAGAAGGGTGGAAACACCGTGGATGCGGCTTGTGCAGCTCAATGGGTTCTCAATGTGGTCGAACCACAATCATCGGGCCTTGGCGGAGGCGGATTTTTTCTGTTTTATGAGGCAAGGGAAAAACGTGTTTATGCCTTCGACGGTCGCGAAACGGCGCCGCATGCCGCGTTTCCGGAAATGTTCCTGGCCCCGGACGGGAATCCTTATCCGTATTATCCGGATCGTGTGACCGGCGGTCTTCCCGTCGGCGTACCGGGGATCTTAAGACTGCTGGATCACATGCATTCCCGTTTTGGAAGTAAGAAATTTTCGTTCGCCGAACTTTTCGATCCCGCCGTGGACTTGGCCCGGAAAGGTTTCCCGATATCGAGCCGTCTGGCCAAAATACTGGAGGAAGAAGAGGAACGCCTCAAACTTTTCAGCGAG
>JAMWDC010000065.1:0-2448 GCA_023819025.1 Candidatus Omnitrophota bacterium
GGGAAGGACTCGGCCGATTAATTCTTTCGGTACTTCCAAACCGTTCCGACCACCGCGGTAAATAGAACAGCGTTAAGACAACCGAAGATCCGATAAATGATGTCCGGGGAAATCAGTGCGGAAGGAAACATCAGAAGGACACAACTCCACACGCCGAAAAGCCAAGACAAACTAATATCCCGCGCACTTTTTCTTTTGATAACATGAAGGATCATCGGGATATTTAAAAACGGCATCAAACAACCCCCGATGAATCCTATCTGCGTGATCAACGTTTCCATACGACACCTCATCCCATAAAGGCATGATCTTCCGGACAACCTTCAGTTCCGATCGACAATGCTCGATATTCTACAGGTGATTGAGTCAATCCGAAATCATTTTTATGACAAAGGAGGAGGACAGAATGGACCCTTGGATCAAGGCAACCATTGAAGAGGCCAAGAAGGGTTTAAGGGAGGGCGGGATTCCGATCGGTTCGGTTTTCTGGTCAAAGACAACAAAATGATCGGGTGCGGGCATAATAAGCGGGTTCAGAACAATAATCCTGTCATGCATGCTGAAACGGATTGTCTTCACAATGCGGGAAGAATCGGGAGTTACAAAGGGACCACCCTTTATTCTACGCTTATGCCCTGCTATTTCTGCGCGGGCGCCGTGGTGCAATTCGGAATCAAAAAAGTCGTTGCCGGCGAATCGGCCACATTCCCAGGGGCCAGAAAATTCATGGAAGAGCATGGGGGTCGAAGTCGTGGATCTTGACTTGCCGGAAGGCAAGGAAATGATGAAGGAGTTTATTCAAAAGAATCCCAAACTCTGGAACGAAGACATCGGCGAGCTGTAACGAATCGCTGACGGACGCTGGCCGTCGCTGACGGATTGCGATTCGCGGATCATGGTTTGTGGCAACTCCCGGATCCGGCTTTACATGCTTTACAATTGAATATTTGTTTCGCCGATCCGCTCCGCAGTTTCTTGTGCAGTTGCACCAAGCACATCACATCTTCACGGTTGTAATCCAGCAATTTATAAAGCAGGAGCCAGTCATACTCGCGTTTAAACCAATACCACAGATTCATCGCATCCCGACCCCGGAGAGCCAGATGACGTTGAATCCCGAACCGGTTTAAAATATCGTGAAATCTCCCTGTGATTTTTTTCTTCCGACATTCCTCCCGCAGGTCCCGGCTTTGAAACCGTTCACGGATATTGATATCAAAACGTTTTTCAATCACGGGGATTTCGCAGCAATTCCCGTTGAAGGTCACGATCCGGCGGCACCCCTCGAGGAGTTTTTCGATCTTATCCTTCGTAATCCCACGGCCAATGAGCTGTTTAAAACCCGTGTCCTGCCGGTAAATCCCAAAGACCGAGATCCACCTCTCGTATGAAAACTCAAGATCCAGGTAAGCATCCATACAAATTTCAGATCGCCGATTGTTGATTTCTGATCGATACTTGTATCGGCAAATCTGCGGAAGAATAGAGGAGGAAAGGCTTGGGATCTGATTTTCGGTTCACTTCAAAAGGATTTTTGAACAGTCACGAGGGTTTGGTTGGGGGCAGTTTCGCAGATCCCAAATCGGACTTTCATGAATCGCTGGATCACTTCGATGTTGGTGCGGGCATGATCGGTCAAAGCCGAGGTAAGAAATGAACCGCCGCCGGCCAAGGCTAATGGAATCAGAAGTTGATCCGCAAGATGCGGCCCCACGGACACCCCGGAAGACAAATACTCGTCTGCCTCCTTTGCGGCCGTATGCGCTACATGTTCGGCCCGGATCCCGCGCTGGCCGAAGCCGGTGAACACCTCGGTTAAACATGCACTTTGAATTTCAACCCAAACAACATTGCCTGGTCCCCACGCAGGAGGAAGTTCCAGGATCTCGGTATCCCTCGGACTGAGACGAAATTTTCTTTTGATCACTTTGATCTCCCTCTCCGCGATATGCCGCGCCAGATCCGCAACCGCTGCCCGAACCCGGATGGATTGAACAGGACCGCGGTCGATAAGGTCGTGCGGTACAAGCTTGCCCGGCGATTCGATACTTCCTCTTATTTCCCCGCCGCCGCGGGGATAAAAACCGTAACGGTCCAACTTGATTTCGTAGTGGATCCCCATCCGGCCCAAAATGGGAAGAAAAGTTTTTTCTAAAAAATCATAGGACGGCGCCAGAGGATTGTGAGTCCCTCCTTTGAGTACAAACGCGGATTTTCCGGGACGACAAAGCAACCCGGGAAGGATGGTTTGAAAAACAAGCGTGACACTACCGGCTGTTCCCACATCAAAATCGTAATCGCCGTGTTCAACGTCTCCCGGAATGAACGTAAGCGAGGAGGATCGAAGCTCGGCCCCTTCAACCTTGGCCCTGCCGACTTTGGCCGCAGCTTCGACTGCTGTCAAATGCTGCCGCATGAGTCCGGGCTTTTCACGGTTCGCACGAATTT
>JAMWDC010000065.1:2458-9056 GCA_023819025.1 Candidatus Omnitrophota bacterium
CCCATGGATCCGTCAATTTCAATCATAAGAATGACCCGTCAAGCAATGGCACCACAAAAGATTTATGTCACCTATGTTAATTGCAATTGGCAGACTCATACTGAAAATTCAAAACGGTACATCCACCATGGGGCATCTTCGCGCTGAAAAGGCTTTGAAAAATAAAGATCCCTTTTGTTCTAAAGGCGATCTTCGGACGCGGCATTCAAAGCGGTGATCAATTTATCGACCCCATCTGTCTTGAGGAAAAAACCTTCGATGGCATCCTGGGGGATCAAAGAAACACATTCTTTATGGGATGAGAAAACGAATATCTTGGCCTTTGGCAAAACGCTTTTGATCGTATTTAATAATTCATGGCCGCTCCTGCCGGGAAGCATCAGGTCCAAAATAAGCGCGTGTGGCAACGGTTCTTCTTTCTTAAGCAGATACGATACGACCTCCCAACCATTCGTTAGAAGCACCGGCAAATAGGATGCCATCTGTAACCTTTTTGCTAAAACCTGAGCAATATCTTCATTGTCTTCGATGACTAAAACTTTTTTCTTTTCCACCGTTTTCTGCCTTTCAGCCAACTGCTAACGGAACCCTTCCCGCGTGCCTATCACTGCATGTAGACCTTGTGTCATCGCGAGCCCGCCAAAGTTTTACGGCGGGCAAAGCATTCTCGCAAGACTTCCGCCAAAATTCGTGGCGGATCCACCTCGCCGTTTGGCGGAACTTCGCCTCCTCCAAAAACCGTTGACGGATCCCCGCAAAGAAGAAAAGAAACCGCCACATCAAGTGATAGCCTCCTGCCCTAACCGACAATCCCCCCTTTTTTCATTTGTTTCTCAAGATACATTTTCTTGTCGGCCGATTCAAAAATTTCACTGGCCGCTGTAAAATGATTCTCATACGCTGCAATTCCCGCGCTAACTGTGACTTGAATCTTCTTGCCTTGATTCCCGATCGAAAAGGGTTCGCGTTCGATACAGGTCTTCAGCCGCGACAAAGCAACCGAAGCTTGATCCTCGTCATTTTCCTGTAAGATAACTGCAAATTCGTCTCCACCGTAACGGGCCGTAATGTCAACAGCCCTGAACACTGACCGGATCCGTTCGGCAATCTCCTTCAGGACTTGATCTCCCATATGATGTCCGTAGATATCATTGATTTTTTTAAAATCGTCAATATCGATCATGGCCAGACAAAACACTCGTCGATATCGTTTTGCCATGGCGAAATAAACTTCAAGTTGTTTCTGGAAATAACTTGCGTTTGCAAGCCCGGTCAATCCGTCCTGCATCGAAAGCATTTCGTAGCCTTTCTTGCGGTGGATCACAACATCCACACGCGCCAATAATTCCTCGGTATCGAAAGGTTTCACGACGTAGTCATCTCCCCGCAAACGGAATCCCGCCACCTTATCTTGGACCGACGCCTTGGCTGTCAAAAAGATCACCGGGATATGCGCCGTCAATGGATCTTCATTTAAATGAGCTTTGACTTCCAAGCCGTCCATTTCCGGCATCATCACGTCCAAAATGATCAGGTCCGGCAAGATTTCACCGGCCTTATTTAAGGCTTCCTGCCCGCCTTGAGCGATATTGACCGAGTAACCGGCATCGGAAAGACGTTTTTTTAATATCACAGCGATGTCCTGTTCGTCATCAACTACCAGGATGATGCCTTTAGAATCCATCGCGTCGGTCTCCCGAATCGGTCACGGGCAAAAAAAAGCAGATCTCGGTTCCATGACCGACCTTGGATTTTACGGATATTTTTCCGTTATGTTTTTCAATAATCTGTCTGGATATGGCAAGTCCCAAACCGGTCCCCCCGAGTTTATCCTTACCCCAAGCCCTCACTTGTTCAAACGGCACAAACAATTTCGAAAGATCATTCGGCGCAATCCCGATCCCCGTGTCCTTGACATAAACTTCGATGTGGTCTTCTCTGCGTTTTGTACCAATCACGATTTCGCCTTTTTCGGTAAACTTGATGGCATTACTAATGAGATTATTTAAAACTTGGAAAATCCGATCCGCATCCAATAGGACCCGGGGAAGATTAGTGGCCAATTCAGTTCTCAGAGTTAATTTTTTTTGAACTGCAACAGGGATGTGAAACTTCATAATATCCGCAATGAGTGCATTGACATCATTTTCGGACATCTTGAATTCGACTTTTCCCGCTTCAAGCTTGGAAAAATCTAAAATATCGTCGATCAATCGTCTTAGGCGGTCGATATTTCTCTTTGACATTTCCAAATAAGTCTTTTGCTCCTCATTAACAGCACCTGCGGCTCCATCATACACGATATGAATACTCTCTTTAATCGCCGTCAGCGGAGTCCTTAACTCATGGGATACCATCGCCACAAATTCAGACTTGATCCGGGACAACCGCAAGATCTCTTCATTCACTTGCGTCAGCCGGAGATTGTCCGCCTGCTGCCGTTTTAATTCGTCTTGCAACCGGAGAAAAAAATAGGGAACGATGAAGAAAAAGCCCATCCGGACACCCGCGTTCCAATAAGGAATAAACGGATGATGATAACGATGCCCTGCCAGAAAATCAGACACCAGCCATAATATGGCACTTAGAAGTGCTGCTGAATAGGCCCACGGGTTTCCCAGAAACCAGCTCCAGAGAAGGATCGGAACCAAATAAAAGATGGAGAAAGCTATTTCAGGGCCCGTTATAATGTCAACGATTGTAATCACACCCAAGAGAACAATTCCAAGGAAGAACATGAATAATTTATGACTGTTTTGAGCGGTTAACTTAGCGATTATGTCGGATACGGTCCGTTTGGGATGCATGGTACTCACCCTGCCTTGGCTGGTGAAACTAACCTTTCGTCCAAAAGGCAAAAGTGCTCATCAAAACTTTTTAAAACATGCCTTGTTTCTTCACATTGAACCTTTACATACAGCCTTCTGTTAGAACCGGATGTTTATTATACCTTTAAAAACTAACGCCTAGGGGAATAGTTGTTCGTCTGAAACAGCCCTACCCAAAGCAAAGATGGCACCATTGGGAATATTCGGGAGGATCCGGCTTCCGTAAACGCGTACCGACTTTTCAATCCTGATCGCAGGCCATGTTCCGAACCGTACATTGAGCGCTTTTAAAAGCGCAATCGCGGTGGGCGTCACAGTTTCGCCCTCCGAATCAATCCCGTAGACAGGAACGCCCGTGAGAAGCTTCAATGTCGCCGGCGCCGGCGAGGACAAAATCCCGTGCGCACAAGGAATTTTTCCATCGCAAACGGGCAAAGGGCTGCAAAAAAAAGCATCAGGATGAATTCGGTCAAATAAAGCCGCGGCGAGGCAAACATCCAGAATGCTATCCGTACTTCCGATCTCATGGAAACTGACCTGCGCAGGATCGATCCCGTGAATTTCGCCTTCGGCCCGGGCCAAATTGTCGAATACCGTTTCAGCGATCTTTTTTGCGCGCTCACTTAAAAGACTTTCAGCGACAATTTTTTGAATGTCCCGGTAGGTCCGTTTTGCGTGTTGAACACCGTGAGAGCAGACTCCGTCCTGACGTGTACGGATGGAAGGGAATTGAATCGTGGCACGCCAGCCGGAAATTCCGTCCACAAAGACTTCGCTGATTTTTAAACAATGACTCAATTCGCGAAGGCCGATCCCGGAAATGAATTTCTCCAAATCTTCGTTTAAATGCCCGGACAAAACGGCAAGCCCCGTGACAAGCATGTCACCGCTGATCCCGGAGGGAGTCCGCAAGACTAGATATTTTCCCATATCAAAATGAGTTCGTTGCTCAATAAATGCTTTAGGGTTTTACCTTTGTAATGAACAATAACCAAAATCCAAACACCCAATAGGTCTCAACATCCAATAACCAATCACCCAGTTCTGTTTGGTGATTGCAATTTGGTTGTGGGTGATTATCGGGTTATTGTTGCTCGGTTATTGCCATTGTTCGGTTCCGTAACTCAA
Organism: Candidatus Omnitrophota bacterium; assembly: GCA_023819025.1. Lineage (GTDB taxonomy): Bacteria > Omnitrophota > Omnitrophia > Omnitrophales > Aquincolibacteriaceae > JAMWDC01. The sequence goes on from JAMWDC010000065.1 coordinate 6,415, forward strand.
ATACGTTACAACCTATATGGAATCGTCGAACATCCTTAAGTTGGCTTTATTTGTTTAATAATCCGGAACGCGGCGCAGGCAGCGCCGTATCCGTTATCAATATTCATCACCGTAACCCCGGGCGCGCAGCTTGACAGCATACTGTTCAGTGCACATTGACCGCCTTGGGCCACGCCGTATCCCACAGAGGTTGGGACTGCAATCAGGGGTTTGGGTGTCAGACCGCCCAGCACGGAAACAATGGCCGCATCCATACCTGCAATCACAACAATTACATGCGCGCGGTTGATGGCCTCAAGATTTCCCTCAATCCTCCACAACCCGGCGACCCCGATATCCGGAAACAACTGAAAAGGAACCCCCAAATACTCCAAGGTCCTGGTGGTCTCCGTGGCCACGGACAAATCTCCCGTTCCGGCCGTCACCACGGAAACGAGTCCCGTCGAAAGCTTGGGAAAAACACCATGCAAAAATGCGGTCTCGGAGAACGCATCATAGTTCATCTCACATGTATAGGCAGGATCCAGCTTTTCGAATGTTTCCTCGGAAAGGCGGGTCAGAAGAATAGGGTGCGGCTTTTTTCGGCAGAGTTCGGCTAGCAATTCTTGAAGAAGATGGGGATCTTTGCTTGCGCAATAAATACACTCCGGCATTCCGATCCGATCACAACGCCGATAATCGAAATTGGAATTCACATGACCTCCACAAAGGCCCGGCCCGGCTGATAGCATAAAGGGTCCAGGGAAATATCGCTTAGTCCTGGATAATTCGCAAGCATTTCTTTACGGAAGGCCTCCATAAAAATACGGTCCAATTTCCACCGATCCTTTTGGGTGACCTCAATTAAAACCTCATGACCCCGTACCCGGCAGCGTACAACTTGAATACCCGCCCTCTTTCTAAGTTCATTCTCCAACGCCTCAACCATCCGAAGCCTTTCGGGAGTCACTTCGGTTCCGGTATAGATACGGCTGGAAAGACAGGGAGAGGCTGGCAGTTCGGCGAAAGGCAATCCCATGATCCGACAAATGGCACGGATCTCATCTTTGCAGATCTCGGCTTCGATAAAAGGATGCCGGACATTATATTCCTTTGCCGCGTCAAGGCCGGGGCGGTATTCGCCAAGGTCATCCAGGTTCGCCCCGCTCAAAATCTGGCAGGACTCGCCTCCGCCTTGCGTTCCGTTCTGCGGGATTTCAAACTTTCCACGGCCACCGTTGACCGAACGGAAATAACGAAATTGATTCAGCCGGCGGTAAAGATTCCATTTGCAAAAATAGCAGCGATTGCGCGGATTCTTGAGATACTGAGGGTCCTCGAATTCACCGGCCGCTACACACTGCAGATTCCAGTGCTCCAGGACTGCAAAATGTTGAACGCGCTCCGTCGCCTCCCAGGGAACCGCGGGACTGAGGGCATGGGCAATCAGCGTTTTTTCGGGTGCGATCCGGGCTGACAATACCGAGAGTAAAAGACTGTCGAGTCCCCCGCTGCAAGCAACCAGCCTCGGCCCCATTCCGTTTAAAATTATTTTTAGCCGTGCGAGTTTATCCATCAGATGTAGTTGTTTTTTTAATGACTAGCCTTTGTTCGAGTGAAGGATACATGATATCCAAAATTTGCAGGACCGCTAAGAATTATTTTGTCTCAGAGTCGTAGGTGCCGTCCCAGTCCGGATCGGGCGGGAGGAGGCGGTACGATTGGATCCGTTTCGTATAAAGCTCGTAAAGCATCCGGACACGGAAACGCGGGGTATCCCAATTTGAACATTCCCGGATGAGCTTGAGTGCCTCCAGCCACCTCTGGCTCCGATAGGCCTCGAGCATTTCTTCGTGATATCTCAGCAGATTCTGAAATTCGTCGGATTGTTTTAAAATCCTTCCGCCAAACAGCGCAAAGATGCGGATAGGATCTTCTCCCGCTTTTACACGGATCCGGTCGGCTTCCATGGTCGCGTAATCCGAAGAAACGATATCATTGGTGCTTTCGGAGATAAGGATATCGATACCGTAAATCTTGGACAAATTTTCAAGCCGGGAAGCCACTCCAACATCATCGCCAAGTACCGAATAATTAAAGTGCTGGCTCGGCCCCATATTGCCGACGCAACACTCTCCTGAACTAATGCCGATCCCGATTTGAATCGGGACAAAAATTTTATCCACAGCCCTTGCCTCGGCATACAACTCCCGATTCCAATCCACCAGATGACGGCGCATGTTTAAAGCGGCTTCACAGGCATGCCGCGCATGATCGGGATCTTCCAACGGTGCATTCCAAAAAGCCATCAGACAGTCGCCGACATATTTGTCGATGGTACCGTTTTGTTTCAGGACAATATCGGTCATGGGGGTAAGGAAACGGTTCAGAAAGTTGGCCAATTCATGCGCCGTTAAGGTTTGGGCGATCGAGTTAAAGTGCCGGATATCGCAGAAAAGAAGGGTAAGAATCTTCTTCTCGCCCCCCAGTCTCAACAACTCCGGGCGTTTGACGAGTTTTTCGACGAGACCCGGCGAGACGTAACGGCCGAAGGCGTTGCGGATCCGGCGCTTTTTGATCTCGAACTCCAAAAAGCGGATCACAAAAAAAACAAGGCACATGGCAGTCAACGTTAAAATGAGCTTTAAAGGCATGAAAAAACC
>JAMWDC010000066.1:0-7307 GCA_023819025.1 Candidatus Omnitrophota bacterium
ACAGCGTCCAGGTCGGTTCGAGTGTCATGATGAATCTTTTGCTCGTGGCGGCTAAGCGGGATGAACTTTATCCGGTCATCCAGAGTTTTCGCGATGCGGGTCTCGTTATTGACTGCGTGGATATAGACGCCTTGGCAACGATTAATGCACTTGAATTTTTCTACCCTCAAGAATTTCGTTCTTCGACCGCCGTACTGGATATCGGTACGGAAGTATCAACCTTGAGTGTGATTCTCGAGGGCAAGCCCCGGTTTATCAGGGATATTTCTTACGGCGGGGTCGATATCTTAAAACGTCTTAAACGAAAGCTCGGACTTACGGAACAACAGGCACGCCAGTATGTGAGCGATTCTGATATGGTTCTTCCACCGGATGTCGTGAAGACGTTTCAAGAAGTCCTCGGCAATTTAATTGCCGATTTGAAAGTTTCGCTGGATTATTATCTCGATCAGATATCACACGCGGTTGCGGTAAAGACATTGTTCCTGTGCGGCGGAGAAGCCTACCACCCGGTCGTTATCAACGCTTTGACGAGGGATCTTGGGCTGTCGGTGCAGCCGATCGATATCTTTCAAAAGATTCAGTTAGACCCGGGCGTGGACGGGGACCTGGTTAAGAAAAATCGCGGTTTTCTGTCTGTTCCGTTAGGGCTCTGTTTGAGGTAAATTGTGATTCTTATCAATCTTTTGCCTGAGGAATTTCGGATTCAAGAGAAGAGACCACAAAAAATTCCAATCCTGCCGATCGTTATTGCCAGCGGCGCGCTCTTTGTTGTGCTCACCATCATTTTTTATATCGATTTTTTCGTGAGTTCCGCAAGGCTTGCAAAAATCGACGTTGAGTGGAAGAGGATCCAGCCGGAAGCGATGGCTTTAAATCAATTACGGGCCGAGGTGGAGAATGTCTTGAAGCCAGAGAGGGATTTTCTAGAAAAGTATGTGGATACGGTCCGGCCTTTGACGGAAATGCTGATGTGGGTTAGTGAGTTTTTGCCAGATTCTGCCTGGTTGACGGAACTTAAAAGTGAACGGGATGAAAAGGGGAGTCGGTTTCTTGTGAAGGGTCTCTGTGTGCCGTCGCGGAAGAAATCGAGTATCGAGCAGATTGAAGTCTATGTTCAAAGCCTGAAACAGAAAATGCCGACGGCCGATTTGAATTTAACGACCACGAGCCAAAAACAGGAAAACATCCGATTAATGGAATTCGCAGCTCTTTTTAACTGGAAAAGCGATACAGGCGCTCCAGGGGTGAAACCATGAAGCCCATTCGTGAATGGACTGCATCCGACGTCCTGGTTTTCGTAAGAGGGATCGATCAGAAAACATGGTTTAAAATTGGAATCATGACCGCAGTGGCATGGATCCTTGTGGGGGTCATTATTTGGCCGGCGTGGGTGAAGAGGGTGCAGATTCACGGTGAGATTGATACGATGAAGAAGCGAATCGAGGCCCTTGAGCAATTAAAGCAGAAGAAATCGGAGTTGCTGAAAAATAAAAGCGATTATGCGCGCTATGTTCAAGATGTCCAGAGCCGGCTTTATTCCGTGGGCGTGGGAACCCTGCTGCTTGGCGAGATATCCAAATTGGCCCACGAAAGCAAAGTCTCCATCATTGCCTCAAGACCTCAGGATGAGGCGGTTAAGTTTCCTCCGCCCTATGACCAGCTTTATCGTTCCACGCTCTATGATTTTACGATCGAAGGAGGGTATCATGCCCTCGGGACTTTTGTGAGTAAAATCGAAAGCTACCCCAAACAGTTACAAATCCAATCGTTTCGAATCGAACCCAAAGGCGAGAATTCAACCTCTCATGTATCGGAAATACGGTTGTTAGTGGTCTCTTATCAAAAAGGTCAAAATCCATGAGTGCGAGGTCAAAAACCTGCATTTTTGTGCTAGCCTTAATGGGATTGGTGATTTCCGGAGGGCTGTTATTTATTTCGCAATCTCAGGCCCGCGGTGTTTCCTATGACAGCGGAGGCCGGCGGGATCCCATGATTCCGTTAATCGGTCCGGATGGGGTCTTGATACGCGCGATCGATTCATCGAGTTATGTGGTTGAGGGCATTATCATGGATCCCAAGGAGGGGTCCCTGGCTTTAATCAATGGGGAATTTTATCGAACGGGGGATAAGATCCGGGATGTGATCTTAAAAAAAATCTATGAAGATCATGTCATTCTGGCACCCGAAGAAGGGGAAGATATTGTTTTATGGATCGATTCTGAAACCATGGAGGAAGAGGAGACTTTATGATGCCAACAATAAATCGAAGTCCATTACAAAGTCGTAATAAGGTGAGCATGGTTCATGCACTCGTGATCTTCAGCTGGATGGTGTTTTTTGGGGGGGCAACCGCATGGGCTCAGTTGGCCACAGATGCTCCTGCGGCAGTCACCGCAGCCATTGCGGACGAGGCTGGGAAAATTACACTTGATTTTAAAGATGCCGACATCAAGACGGTTTTACGGGTCATGAGCCTCAAAAGCAAAGTTAATATTGTCGCCGGACCTGAGGTCCAAGGAGTTGTTACCATCCGGCTTGAAAATGTTCCCTGGGAGAAGGCATTGGATGTGGTTCTGCGCACGTATGGCTATGTTTACGAACGGGATGGCAATATTATCCGAGTGACAACCCGGGAAAATCTGGCCCTGGAACCTCTTTCGACTCAAGTTTATATTTTGAATTACACGAAGGCGGATGAAGTGATGAATGCGGTCCGCGACATGCTGACAGAACGCGGGCGGATCCAAATCGCAGAGAGAACCAACACGCTGATTATCACCGATATCCCGACCAATTTGTACCGCATGGGCGAAGTCATCAAAAAGCTGGACCAGGTAACTCCGCAGGCCTATATCGATTCCAAAATCGTCAAAACACAGTTAAGCGTTGCTGAAAATTTAGGGATCGAATGGAAGACCGGCGGAACGGCCAACAGTATTGTTTCCATTACCGGATCATCCCGTCCCACCACGTTTCCTTTTCCAAAACCCACAAAAGATAGTGTATCGATGCCGAATATCATCCACCAGTTCTTTCCGGTCATTATGGATGGGTCGAATACCACGGCGAACGATGAAGATGCGCGTTCCTTTCCTTATCTGCCCGCTCAAGATACGGAAAGCGAGGGGGCCTTTAATTATGGAACTTTGGATTTTTCCCAATTTAGTTCGGTGATTCAATTTTTGAAATCCCGGTCCAACAGCAAGATCGTGTCCAATCCAAGAATTGTCGTTTTGAATAATCAAGAAGCCGAGGTTCAGGTGGGAGTCGATGTTCCACTGCCCACCTTTGAGCGTAATGAAACAACCGGCAGTGTTGAAGTGACGGGTTTTAGTTTTCGGAAGGTCGGGGTGGTATTAAAAGTGACGCCCCACATCAATTCCGAAGAAGAAATCTTAGTTGATTTAAAACCGGAGGTGAGTTCACAGAGCAACATGGTCAGTTTTGGGGATTTCCAAGTTCCGAGCTTTAACGTTACTGCGGCGAAAACACAGGTTTTGATCCGCAGCCGCGAAACCATTGCAATTGGGGGGCTTTTGACGGATAATGTAGGCATTGCAGAATCCCGTGTGCCTTATCTATCAGATATACCATTGGTGGGTAAACTGTTTCGTTCCAAACGGCAGACAACCGCAGGAGATACGAATCAAAAAGTTGAAACCTTATTTTTCGTGACGGTGACCATGGTGGATACAGAAGGTCAACCGGCCGGCAAAAGGGCAGAGGCGAAAGCGAAGAAAAAATCGGTAACGGCCGATCAGGATAAACCGGTAACGAAGGACACAAATCAAAAAGCAATCCCGCCATCTGCGACTCCGGACAAAGGAAAAGTTGAGACAATAAGTCAAGAGGTCAAAGTACCCGGGGCTTGAACTTCGCAAGTTCGGTAAAGGAGCTTGATTCGATAACCGATGAGGCATCGATGCTCCGTAAAAGAAGATAAGAGTACACATCAAGTTGCGAATTCAACTTAAGGTGCACGTCTCCTAGAGACGGAAGACGATACCATCTCATCTTTTGGTTCACCTTCTCCGAATTTTCTATCAAGACAGCGGTTCATCGATACCCAAGGCGATTTGTGATCGGTTGATTCTATGAGATCGGGATTGGGTGTGTGCTTGCCCCGATACCGAATCGCGGTCTCATCGGGATGAAAGGATGACAATCATGAAGCGAGAGATTTTGATCAGCTACGACACAAATGAAAAGCAGGTGGCGATCTTAGAAGACGGTCACCTTGAAGAATTCTATATTGAACGACATGACGCACACCGGATGTTCGGAAATATTTACAAAGGAAAAGTCAAAACGATCGTGCCGGGTATCGGAGCTGCTTTCGTTGATTTAGGGACCGGGAAGGATGGTTTTCTCTACGTGACGGACGCTCTAAAATCGCCCTTGGACTTGGATGCAGAATTTGAAGAAAACACAGAGGTCGAGCAGAGGCGCCGGGATCGTTTTAAGAGGATCGAGGAAGTTCTGAAGGTAGGCCAGGAACTCATCGTGCAGGTCGTTAAAGAGTCCATTCGAAATAAAGGTCCCCGATTGACAACCCATTTTTCTATACCGGCCCGCTACTTGGTGATGATGCCAGGCGAACAAAAAATAGGGATCTCGCGTCGCATTGAGGACCGCCAGGAACGGGATCGGATTCGGAAAATTTTCCAGGAACTTGAGATTCCTCAGGGAGTGGGTTTTATTGTCCGAACGGCCGGTGAGGGGAAGTCCGCCCGGGAATTCAACAGGGATATCCGATACCTCACGCGGCTGTGGAAAAAAATCCACGAATTGATCGAAGTAAAAAAAGCCACAAGCCTGATTCATCAGGAGTTGGATTTAGTCGAACGGGTGATCCGCGATCATTTGACCGAGGATACGGATGAGATCGTGGTGGACCATCGGGAGATCTACCGTAAGGTCCAGCGGTTTCTTCAGCTCTATATTCCCGGTCATAAAATCATGATACGGATGCATCACGATCGAAGGTCTCTGTTCGAGAAATACAATATTGAAAAGGAGATCGAGAGGACTTTTCAGAAAAACGTCCAGCTCAAATCGGGTGGGCATATTGTGATCGAACAAACGGAGGGGTTGGTCGCGATTGATGTGAATACGGGAAAGTTTACGGGCACTAAAAATCTGGAGGAAACGGTCTATAAAACCAATATGGAAGCGGCTGCAGAGATCGCACGTCATCTGCGTTTACGGGACATGGGGGGAATCATCATCATTGATTTCATCGACATGGAGCGTGCAGAGCATCGCCGGAACCTCTTTCGTACTTTTAAAGAAGCCGTCCGAAAGGATCGGGCCAGGACCAACATTTTGCAAATGTCGGAACTGGGCCTGGTGGAAATGACGCGGCAGCGCATTCGCCCCTCGCTGGAAAGTGCGGTTTATGACATGTGCCCTTATTGTGAAGGCAAAGGCATTGTGAAATCGGCGGCGACGATGGCGATCCAGACGATCCGCGAGCTTCGCAAGGCGCTTGGAAATACCCATGAGAGGACCGTGAATGCCTATGTCCATCCCGAGGTTGCGGAGAGGCTTCTGAATCAGGAAAAGAAGGCCATCCATCACTTGGAGCGCGCGACCCGGAGTCGAATCTTTCTGTTTTCCGACCCAAGTTTGCATCGGGAAGACGCCAATATCACATTCGTGAAATAATTGGGACATCCTGTGCCCGAGCGTTTTTATCGTATTGAAACCGCAGAGGGTGCGATCAGGATCGGTGTCCGGGGAGAAGCCGATTTGGTTGAAGGGCACTGGAGATTTTGCCGAGTGTGAATAAGAATTCCAGTGTGTTCTAGGATATAAGTACATCAGGGGGGAATGCGGTTTATCCGACCACGATTCAAAAATGCATCGATCTGCACAACTCAATACATTATAATGGGATTCATGAACGAATACATGGTTGTCCTGTGCCTTATGGTGGGCCTTCTTTTAACGGCCCTCTTCGTGGCTGTCGGGGTTTTCACCCGCAGACAGGGTGCGGCGGTGACGGATGCCACGAGCCGGATCATGACGGATCTCCAACGCGAAATTGCCGATTTGCGGACCTCCCTGCAGACGCAGGTGCTAGAAATATCACGCCACATGAACGAACATCTGACACAAAGTACGGCGGTTCTTCAGAAAACTCACCAGGGATATACGGATGCCGTCGGCCAGGTCCATCACCGTTTAGGCGAACTCCAGCAAGCGACTCAATCGATGGTTGATATTGGGAAAGATATCGCTTCGTTGCAGCAAATCTTGAGAGCGCCCAAGTTACGCGGTGGACTCGGAGAGATGCTTCTTGCGGAACTCTTGAAACAGATTCTCCCGGAGGATCATTTTGCCCTCCAGTATACTTTTCGCAATAAGACCGTTGTCGATGCCGTCATCTTTCTTGGCCAGGGATTGATTCCGGTTGATTCGAAGTTCCCTCTGGAAAATTTTGAGCGCATTCTTAAAGCTCAGGACGTGGCCGGGGAGAGACAGGCAAAAAGGGATTTTATCCAAGATGTCAAAAAGCACATTGATTCGATTGCATCCAAATATCTTCTCCCAGAAGAGGGGACGTTTGAGTTTGCACTGATGTATATTCCGGCAGAAAATGTTTATTATGAAACCATCATCAAGGATGAGATGCAGCCCGAAAGCCTCGCAGCCTACGCCCTCCGTCGAAAGGTCATTCCGGTCTCGCCGAATAGCTTTTATGCGTATCTTCAGGCCATTGTTCGTGGGCTAAAAGGATTGCGAATCGAGCGTTCGGCCCAGTTGATTCTTGAAAATCTGGGGCAATTGGAGACGGACCTTAAAAAATGTCTTATGGATTTCGAAAAGATAGGGACCCATCTTAACAGTGCCGTTTCCTCCTACAGTAAAACGTCGCGGCAGCTCGAGCGGCTCCAGGATAAGCTTGCGTCGATTGAAGGGCAGCATGCAAAACCTTTGATGACAGAAACGACATCTCCCAGAGAATAAATGGAGAGGATAGTTTGCATGGGCTCTTTGATGGTGGGGAGGAATGATTTTAAACGTTCGATCGGTCGTACCATTTTATGTTTTTAGGGAGGGCTTTAAAAAAAAGATTGCATTTGTTGCTGGGTTTTTCTGCTTTATGGGTTCAAGCGCAATGGCTGTTTGCGTTGGGTGCTTCTCCCTATGACGAGGAGGAGCTGTGGAAGATGAAGCGTAAGCGAATGGTGGAAACTCAGTTGGCGGCACGCGGGGTTCGCAACCCACGTGTTTTAGAAGCCATGGGCAAAGTTCCCCGCGAACGATTCGTCCCGCTGAATTTAAAAGGGCAGGCATAT
>JAMWDC010000066.1:7317-8970 GCA_023819025.1 Candidatus Omnitrophota bacterium
CCCTCCCGATCGGCTACAATCAAACCATCTCTCAACCCTATATTGTGGCTTATATGACGGAAGTTTTGGAGATTTCCCCCCAAGATCGTGTGCTTGAGATTGGTACAGGCTCCGGTTATCAAGCGGTGATTCTAGCCGAAGTGGCCAAGGAGGTTTACACTGTTGAAATTCTACAACCACTGGCTGAGAAGGCTGAGGCTTTGTGGAAGGAATTAGGGTATCAAAATATTTTTGGCAAAGTAGCAGACGGATGGCATGGTTGGCCCGAATATGCTCCTTATGATAAGATTATGGTCACGGCGGCCCCTGACAAAATACCATCCGATCTGGTGGATCAGCTCAAGGAAGGGGGGAGGATGGTCGTTCCTGTCGGAACGGGATATCAAGAACTGATTGTGGGCATAAAACAAAATGGGGTCCTACGAACAACCGAAACAATCCCAGTGAGATTTGTTCCGCTGGTGCATGGCAGCACAGAAAGTGAGTCCTCCAATGGCGAATAAAAAGTCATTCCAAAAGAAGATGCCTCGTCAAAAGAAGGCTCGGGCCGGGTGTAAGAAGAGAATCGCATCCAAAAAAGCGACAGCGAAAACTTCTAAAAGATCTAAAAGACGTGCGGGTAAGTCGAAACTGACACGGTCCAAGAAAAGGTCTCTCAAGGTAAAAGCGCAACAATCAGCCAGTGCTAAAGTCACCGCGCCCCTTGGAGAATTGGTTGGGTATGTGACGCATTATTTTCCGCATGTCCGTGCGGGTGTTGTGAAGATTAAGAAAGGTGAGATTCGGCGAGGGGATTTGCTTTACTTCAAGGGCCATACGACGGACTTTAAACAGGTTGTGACATCACTTCAAATCGATCACAAGCCTATTGAGATGGCCCGTTCCGGTGCTGAAATCGGTATTGAAGTCAAAGATCGCGTCCGGGAAGGGGATGTTGTTTACAAAACCCAATCGTAAACAAAGAGAAACGGTTCCACTTTAACCTAGGAGATTTTATGGGGGGCCTTTTTTTACGGACCTACCGTGAATACGATCTCGAAGATGTTCAAAAACATTTACTCATCATGGGGGATTTGACCGCGGACTGTGCCTCCTGCCGGAATCTTGGGTTGGATGCTGGTTCGGTCAAGAACTGTCCTCAATGTGGGACAAATTTTAAATATTTGACAAGCCGCCGTTTGGACCAACATCCCGGGGAGCGTTTTCAGTTAGTCCAAAGAATGCGTGAAAAACGTCCCGATCTTATCTTTATTGACTATTCCGATTACATGAAGTCCATAGGGCAAAAGAAGGCGAGAGATTTTTTTGGCTAAGCGTACTCGGAATATTTCTTGGATTGCGGGTTTGGTCTATTTTTCCCAAGGGGCACTGGGTGTTTCCGGCATCGCCCTCCTTCTTCATTTGCGAGAATTAAATTGGAGCGTTGGGCAAATCACGACCGTGATGTCCGTGGCGGCTGTCCCCTGGGTATTGAAGGTTTTATACGGGATTGTTTCGGATACCCTGCCGCTCTTTGGATACCGGCGAAAATCCTATTTGGTGCTTTGTTTATTGTTAACGGCGTCGGGATGGTTTGGGCTGACAATTCTACCGCAGGAGAAATTCTGGATTTTTGTCGCCATGCTTGCCGCCAATCTTGGTTTTGCCGCCACA
>JAMWDC010000067.1 GCA_023819025.1 Candidatus Omnitrophota bacterium
CATTATCAAGAGAGGATCTTTTTTGCCAAAAAAGCGGTTGAACTTGCACCCAGGGATCCGAATGCCTTGCGCTCACTCGCCTGGGCCTGGTGGATTTCAGGTGATGAGGCCAAAGCCATCGATACTTACAAAAAGTTAAAAGAGATCGATCCACTTGCCTTCCAGCAAGTGTTGGATCGTGTTTTGGAAATCAAAAAGGCAATCATCGGAGATTGAAAACCGAAGATTGGGGGCCCGCCCCTGGGCGAGAAATTTTAACCACTGGTTCTGTTGAAAAACCTGTAAAATACCATTGCGAGGTGCCCCGCCACGGCCGGACGACGAAGCAGTTTCGTTTTTAAAGTGAGATTGCTTCAGTTCAATGGGGTGCTGTATCGCAATAACCGATTCTGCATCAAGGTTTTCACCCGGACCGTAACCCATTTTTATTTCAAAAATAATGCCGCATTCGATGCTCTTGTGGGTGAGTTTTAATTTATTTGTGCTGGCCCTGCTGGCCCTGGATCTCGGGGTCTTTCACCGCAGGCCGCATGAGATCAAATTGAAAGAATCCCTCGTCTGGAGCGGGATCTGGATCGCCCTGGCGTTGGTTTTCAATGCCGGGGTTTATTGTGTTCAGGGCAGCCAAAAGGCCCTTGAATTTTTAACCGGCTACATTATCGAAAAATCCCTCAGCCTGGATAACATCTTTGTATTTTTGGTCATCCTCTCTTATTTTCAGGTGCCCCTCCGTTATCAGCACGGGGTTCTTTTCTGGGGGATCCTCGGGGCGCTTGTGCTGCGGGCCGTTTTCATTGTCGGGGGCGTGACGCTGATTGAACGCTTCCATTGGATGATTTATCTGTTCGGGGGATTCCTTATTTATACCGGGGTGAAGATGGTGGCGGACAAAGACCGGCACATGGATATCGAAAAAAATCCGGTGATGAAATGGGTGCGTCATTTTCTGCGCGTCACGCCCGAATACGAAGGCGGAAAATTCTTCGTTAAAAAAGACGGTGTTTGGTTCGCAACGCCTCTGCTGGTAGTCCTCGTGGCCGTGGATATTGCCGATGTGATTTTTGCTGTGGATTCCATCCCCGCCATTCTGGCCGTGACGCGGGATACCTTTATCGTTTACTCTTCGAATGTGTTTGCCATCCTCGGATTGCGCGCCCTTTACTTCGCACTGGCCGGGATCATCCGGCTTTTTACTTATCTTCACGCCGGACTCGCTGCGATTCTCATTTTCGTCGGCGTGAAGATGGTCTTGGCGGATTTTTGCAGGATTCCAACCGGCTTTTCCCTCGGGGTCATCGTCGGGATCCTCTTGGTTTCCGCGGTGGCCTCCGGGATGACAAAGAAGCGGTAGCTTCTTACGTTTCGATGCGATGCCGGACTTCTTTGCCCTGCTTCATGTAAATCACATCTTCGGCAATATTCGTGGCCAAATCTGCCGTTCGTTCAAGATTGTGTCCGATCATCATGAGATTGACACCTGTCTTTACTAGGGAGGGATCCTTTTGCATGGCCGTGGTGATTCGCTTAAAAAGGTTGTCATTATACAAATCGACTTCATCATCGCTTAATAAAACATTTCGGGCCGAATCGGCGTCATCATTCATGAAAGAATCGATCGCTTGGCGGAAAAGGTGTAAAGTTGCCCGGGCCATTTTTGGCAGGTCGTAATCCTCAGGAAGAGGCGGTTCCCGGAGAAGGGTACGGGCGCGCTCGGCGATGTTCACGGCATGATCTCCCAGGCGTTCGAGGTCCGTGTTAATTTTAAGGATGGCCGTCAGTGAACGCAGGTCAAAGGCCATCGGTTGTCCAACGGCCAGCAAGGCATGGCCTTGATCGTCAATTTCGATTTCGAATTGATTGATAGTTTCTTCCTCGTCAAAGATTTCCAGAATCAGTTTTTCGTTCCGCCCCAGGAACGCCTCGACAGCTTTTTCCAATGCGCTTTCTACCAGAAAACTCATCGAAAGAAGTTTTTGTTTCAGGGCTTTTAACTCGTCATGGAAATGGCGTTTCATAAGTTCGATTCGGATTTAACCAAAACGACCGGTAATATAATCCTCCGTCTCTTTTTTATCGGGGGTAGTAAAAATCTTTTTGGTGGTTCCGAATTCCACCAACGAACCCAGATAGAAATACCCAGTAAAGTCGCTGACCCGGGCTGCCTGCTGCATGTTGTGGGTGACGATCACAATCGTATAATTTTTTTTAAGCTCATGGATGAGTTCTTCGATCTTGGCGGTGGAAATAGGGTCCAGAGCAGATGCCGGTTCGTCCATCAACACAATTTCCGGGTTGACCGCCAAGGCTCGGGCAATACAGACCCGCTGCTGTTGGCCTCCGGAAAGTTCTAGGGCTGAACGGCCCAGCCGGTCTTTGACTTCCTCCCAAAGGGCTGCTTTTTTCAGCGCCTCTTCGACGAGTTCCTCAAGGACGGACGCGTTTTGGATGCCGTGAAGCCGGGGGCCATAGGCGACGTTGTCAAAGATACTTTTCGGAAAGGGATTAGATTTTTGAAAAACCATCCCCGCGAGTCTCCGCAAGGCGACGACATTGATTCCTGGGGCATAGATATTGATACCATCGATCAAAACCTTGCCGTCGGTACGCGCTCCGAGGATCGAATCGTTCATGCGGTTGAGGGATCTTAGGAAAGTGGATTTGCCGCAACCCGAAGGCCCGATCAGGGCCGTTACGGCTTTTTGGGGTATATCCATGGTAACGTTGATGAGCGCCTGGTTGATTCCGTAGAAGACACTGAGATTTCTTGTCATGATTTTGATGGGTTGCCCCTCGTGAGTTTCAATTTGAGATAGAGGAGTCTTGGGTCGAGCCTCCTTTCGAGGCAAGGTCCCTGTCTCTTCATCCGTTTTAAATTCAAACATATCGAGGACACTCATGGTTCTCATTTTTTTCTCCCGCTTATCCTTTGGATCCCTCATGGTTTTACTTCGTTAGTAGCTGAAATATCAAGACACCCCCGGGCAGGGTTAAGGGAGGAGTGACCCCGCTCGGCAAGGTGGGTTTGGACGGTTTCAAACCGTCCCCGACTGTTTTTGGTCAAGGTCATTGCAAAGATACCTGCCCCAATTTTTTTCTAAAATGCATACGGAATAAAATAGCAGCCAAATTCAACAAAAAGGTTAAAGCGATTAAGACCAGGGTGGTGCCGTACTGGATGGGAAGTGTTTTTTCAGCATCCATGGATTGGGTTGCCATAATGAAAATGTGGTACGAGAGTTCCATGAACTGATCCAAGGGATTGATCATCGGGATTACGCCGAAAAGTTTTGTCACAGGAAGTCTTGGGAGATAGTAAGCGCATCCGGTAAATAAAATCGGGGCTGTCTCTCCGGCGCCGCGGCTGATCGCCAAAATCGCACCCGTTAAAATACCGCCGCGTGCCTGGGGCAAAACCACATGGACGATTGTCTGCCATTTGGTGGCACCGAGGGCTTGGGAAGCGGCCCGGTGGCTTTGAGGGACCGCGTTCAAGGCTTCTTCCGTGGACACAATGATAACGGGGAGCACAAGCACAGCCAGCGTGGCCGCCGCCCACAACATGCAGGGTTGGCCGAAAAGAAGACCGGTACGGAGTACGTGATCGATATTTCTTCCGACGAATAAAATAAAAAATCCGACGCCAAATAACCCGAAAATAATGCTCGGAACACCCGCCAAATTATTAACCGCTGCCCGGATCATCCGTACCCAAAAACCCTGCCCGGCATATTCCACAAGATAAACGGCTGCTCCGACCCCCAAAGGTAGGGCCATCAAAATCATGAGCAGAGTGATTGAAATCGTGCCGAAGATGCAGGGGAATATGCCGCCTTCCGTCATTCCCTGCACCGGCGTTTTGCTCAAAAATTCCCAAGTAATGGTTTCCGCTCCGTTTGAAAATATTTTGCCGAGGATAAAGACGAGTACACATAGGGGGATGATCGCAAAAAGACGAAGTAGCCCATTCCATAAAGATTCGATCCAGTCGGTCGGTTGGAATCGGAGGTTCGGGATACTGAGCGTCGTTGTTCCGTTCATGGTCACATCCTCAGTTTCCGGCGCATCTTTGTTAAGATGATTTCTGAAGTTAAATTCAGCACGAACGTCATGGTGAAAAGTACAGAACCCACAAGGAATAGTGCATAATAATGTTCACTGCCTTGGGCTACGGATCCCAGTTCCGCGGCAATGTTGGCGGTCATGGTTCTCACGCTTGAAAAAATGTTTCCTGTTACAATTGGAGCTTTTCCTGTGGCCATGACGACGATCATGGTTTCTCCTAGCGCGCGTCCAAAACCTAGGATCATGGCTGCGGAAATTCCAGAAATAGCGGTCGGAACAACGGTATCCCATATAGTTTGCCACTTGGTGGCTCCCAGCGCATAGGAGGCGTCGCGTAAGTCCCGAGGCACGGCCCGGAGGGCGTCTTCGACAAGGGTGACGATGATCGGAAAAGTTGCGATTGCAACACCGACTGCTCCGACAAAGGCATTCAGCCGGAACTTCGTGTGGAAGATACCCTGGAAAAAACTCGCCGCCAGGGTGAGCATAAAGAAACCAATCACTACGGAAGGGATACCGGCCAAAAGTTCCAGGGTCGGTTTCAGGAACTCCCGTAACTGAGCCGATGCCATTTCGGAGAGATAGATCGCACAACCAATTCCAAAAACTGCGGCAATGATTGTTGCGGGCAGGGCAACAAGCAGGCTTCCGCAGATCAGAGGGATCAGGGAATACTTTGGAAGAACCGACACCGCCTGCCACATCATTTTGAAAACATGACGTTCTTCGTACGGATCGAAAACTGTTTTGCCGATCAAGTCAAAAGGGCTTGCCGTCTTAAAAAATTGGACTCCCTCCTTAAAGAGGAAAAGGAAAATCAAAAGAATGATCGCGATCGACGTGATTCCTGCGGCGACGAGCATTCTTTCGATGAGCCATTCCTTCAGCCGGAAGCCCTTTTGACTTAACAACTCATGTGTCGTGGGGTGAGAGACGCTCATGGAGCGCATTATTTCCCTTTGAGAGGAACGTAACCGACTTCCTCCACAATCTTTTGCCCGTCCGGGCTCAGGATCCAGTCGAGGTAATTCTTGATCTCCCCTCGGGGTTTGAATCCTGTGTACATATAAAGATAACGGGTGATCGGATAGAGGAAATTCCAGGCCGCCTCGTAATCCAAAGTCCCGTCCGGTTTGACCGGGTTGACGGGTTCGGATTTGTCATCTTTCTTGATCGGAACGATTTTTAACTGCGGTTGATTGATAAAATAAGCGGCGCCACCATAGCCAATGCCCGCTTCGTCCTTGCTCAGTGCATTCGCAACAGCGCTTGTCCCCGGCATGCTTTGGCAATCTGGAGCATAGTCTTGATTTTTGAGAACATGCTCTTTGAAAAACGCATAGGTTCCGCTGTTGGATTCGCGGCAGTACCGCAAGATAGGCTGATCGCTGCCGCCGACCTCTTTCCAGTTGTTGATCCGGCCCGTGTAGATTCCCAGGAGCTGTTTCAACGAAAGGGCCTGGATTGGATTGACCGAGTTGACAACTACCGCAAGACTATCCAAGGCCACTTTGAATTCTTCGGGGTAGTATCCCGCCTGTTTGGCCTTCGCGATTTCGGAACTTTTGATCGGACGGCTGGCATTGGCGATATCCGTTGTCCCGTTGATTAATGCCGCAATTCCAACGCCGGATCCGCCGCCCGTGACCTGAATCGCCGTTTCCGGATGAAGCTTCATGTATTCTTCAGCCAAGCGCTGGCCCAGGATAACGATGGTGTCCGATCCTTTGACCGTGATGTTTTTTTCTTGAGCCCAAGCGAACGGGATCAAGCCGAGACTTGAAACCGCAATCACTATCCACATTTTGACGAATGACTTTTTCATGGGATTCCTCCTTCATGTGTTTTTAATCTTTCCAGCGTTTTCAATTCATCCTTCTTTATCAATCCCAATCCTAACTCCTTCATGTAAAGTTTGTTTGACCCTCAGTGTAAAATCCGCGTAATTTTTTCACTTAAAACTTCCAGTTTAAATCGATTTGAAATCGTCTCTGCTCCTCGTCCCGGATCACCCCGGTAGCGCCTGGGGACCGGAGCCCCGTAGTCAGGTTATTGACGAAGAAGGCGGCGGCATTGACTGAAATCGTATCCGTAAGGGCAAAGCCCGCTTTAAAGACACTACCGCGTTTTCCGTTATGTCCCGTGCCGAAATCGCTGTCATTGAAGGCACCGACCACAGATTCCGGCCCGATCCGTTTGTAGGTGTAACTGAGTTCCCAATCGCCTTTCTTAACCATACTGCCGAGTTTAATCCCCATGGCCCAAGCGTTGTCCTCGTCTTCGAGTGAATTGTCCGCGGCGTTTGTGGCATAGTCGATGAAAGGACGGACAGGTAGTCCGAACGGGTAGAAGGCGATTTCGTTGTAATAATCCCAAACCTCGAAATCTTCAGAACACAGGTTCGCTGAAGTACAGATGGAGTTTCCTCGAGCCAAAGACGTGGTTCCGATATACCAGTTGCTACGTACCGCATAATCGTTAGAACTGTAAAATGATACGGCCGACAGGAGTTCTACGGGTCTTTCCATAAAAGGGACGTAAACTACAGGATTGAGACCCAACTGGTAAGCGAAAAGCTCGGAATCGCCACCCACCGTGGAATCCTCGTCGAGCACAAATTGTCCGGCTGTGAAATAGGAACTCAGGTCGAAATCCGAGGTGTCGAGTAATTTCAAATTCACCCGCTCGTAAATACCCTCGGGTTTTACGTCACGGTCCCAGACCATGTCCGAAGAACCCCGTTCGAACGGATTCGTGAATTTACCGGCTGTGATTTCAAAATCCTGGATCGGCCCCTTGCCTTTAAGAAGGCCGGGGGTGTACGTGCCGTAAGCCTTCTCGATGAAGATATCATCGTAATTGAAAAGATTGTCAAAACTGGAATTGGTGGATGTGGGATCCACATTGACGCCGTTCGAAGATTGACCCGATGCCATTGCAAATCCGATTTTCATATCTTCGTTAAATTTCTTCTCAAAACCGTATCGAAGCCGGTAACGGAACCGGTTCTGAGGATCGGTTTCCGAGGTCGTCCCGTTCGTATAATCAAAGCCTTCGTACCGCAGTCGCAGGTCACCGCCGAACTTGAGATCTTTGAGCCACTTGTTGGCGCCGCCGAGTGCGTTTCCAAGCCGTTCGCCGAACTCGTAATCGCTCATCGGCGGGGCGGCTTCTGCGGCAGCAGGTTGGACTCCCGGGATCTGAAGCGAAGGTTCCCGGCGTTCAAGCATGCGGATTTTTTCGCTTTGCTGGTCAATCGTCCGTTGCATCTGGGCGACCTGCTTTTGAAGCGTCTCAAGCATATTCATGAGCATCGCTTCATCCGCGCTTGCGACACTTGTCAGGGAAAACAGGACAAGAACCGAGGCTGCCAGAATGGGAAAAAGTTTGGACTTCATGGATTCATCCTCCTTGCTTTTGGGTTTGAAATCGAAAAACCTTCGCGGGTCATCATTCTGCGAAGGTCTTTTAGATCATGTTCAACCTGTCGGGTGATGGCGTCGTAATAGCCGCAATCCAAGCCTTCCAGGCGTTCTTTGGATTCAAGCTCGACGATGAGCTTGTTTAATAAAGCCTGCTGTTTTTTAAGTTCCGTAACGACGGATTGTTTGAATGTCATTGTCCCTCCTTTGAAGGAGTCAAAAGTATCGGCACCGATTCGTTTAATTGAAATCCGTATAAATACCGATCCGGTTCATTGTCAGATTCGCATCCGGTGAGATCCCGGAACGCAGAAGCCAGTGTCTGAAATCTTGGGCTGCCGGAAAGACGATAGGTCCTTCCGAGCGCTCGTGAAAATCCGCTGTTTTCTCCGGTTTTTTAGCACGGGTTTCATTTCCGAGGGTTGCGTGGGATTCATCGGATCTGAATTTTGGAGCCATGCTGATCATGGGGTAGTCTCCCAAGGTTGTGTGAGAGTGGACACAGGATTTTGTCTTCATTGTGGACACGCAAAAGATTCTAGGTAGAGGAAGTAGTCGTCTTTGATCTTGCGGAGTTTCCTAAGATTTTTTGCAATCCTTCCCGTACTTTGGTGGACCTCGGAGGTATCTTCGCGACCCAGAGTTTCTTTTTCTTCGAGCTGGGTGATGAGATCTCCGAGAATATTTTGTTGGTGTCTTAGACCTGCGATCATCAGTTCTTTCTCAAACATGCCCCACCTCCTTGATTTGGTTTTTTGTTCGGACGGAATTGTAGAAAAGCCATGTCAGAGGTGTTTGAAGGCCATGTAAAATGTGGGTAAAGTCGGAGAGGCCGAAGTCGAGGCCCTCAAGGGGCCTTTGTGTTCATCTTAAGGCAGCGTTGGGGGAGTCAAAGAGTTGTTTTTGGGCTGAAAGAAATTCAAGAGGGCTGTTGCGGGTGTACTGGAAGTGTAAACGAAAAAGTGGACCCCCGCCCGAACGTGCTTTCACAAAAAACGTTGCCGCCGTGGGCTTCGATGATGTGCTTGACGATCGAAAGTCCAAGCCCGGTTCCACCGAGTTCCCGCGACCTGTTTTTGTCCACGCGGTAGAATCTTTCGAAAATCCGCGGGATTGATTTCTCGGGGATGCCGATCCCGGAATCTTCGATCAAGATCTTGATCTGATTTTCAAGGATTTGGGCCCGGAGGATAATGCTTCCGCCCTCCGTATTAAATTTGACGGCATTATCAAGAAGATTGACGAGAACCTGCCGGATTTTGCCCCGATCGGCTAGGGGTTGCGGTAGGCATGGAAGGGTGATATGGTTTTTAAGCGTAATTTTTTTTTCTTCCATCGGCCGCCGGAAAATCGGAGTGATTTCTTTTATCAGCTGCACCAGATCGAGCGATTCCAGTTCGAGGGAAAGCTTTCCGGATTCGATTTTTGCCAGATCCAGCAGGTCA